>JAIQZR010000009.1 GCA_021777035.1 Candidatus Scalindua sp.
AAAGCAAGGCTGATGAAATAGCCGGTGTGATACGAAATATTCGTGGAGCCGCTGATGTTCAGGCAGACCAGGTCAGTGGTAAACCACAGCTTCTCATTCGTCCAATCAGGGAAGCCATTGCCCGTTATGGTATTAATCTGGCGGATGTACAGAAGGTGATAAAGGCTGCTGTGGGTGGTGAAATCGCTGGCCAGATATTCGAAGGGATCCGGCGCTTTGATATATTAGTACGCTACGAACCGGATGCACGACGCACACGTGAAGATATTGAAAACCTGTTGATTGAGGCTCCTGATGGTAAAGTCGTGCCTCTGGCAGAATTGGCGGAGATACAGGAGATAGTGGGGCCCCGCCAGATTATGCGGGAAGATACTCAACGATTTATCACTGTCCAATGTAATGTCGTGGGTAGGGATATAGGGTCATTTGTAGAAGAAGCACAGCAGGCAATTGATAATATGGTGAATCTTCCACCCGGTTATATCGTAACATGGGGTGGGCAATTTCGACTTCAGCAGGAGGCAAACAAACGATTTGCCGTGGTGATTCCGGCCACAATCCTTATCGTAAGCCTGTTATTATTCAGCAATTTTGGTTCACTCAAGAACACTCTTCTTATTCTTCTAAATATTCCTTTGGCGCTGGTAGGAGGAATAATTGCCTTGTGGATAACAGGCCAAAACCTATCCGTACCGGCTTCAGTTGGTTTCATTGCGTTATTTGGGATTGCACTTGAAAATGGCATGGTGCTGCTGACTTATTTAAAACAGCTCATCCGTGATGGGCATTCAATAGACGAAGCTTCAATTAAGGGTGCATGCCTTCGATTGCGCCCGGTTCTGATGACGGCTGTAACAACTGCATTAGGGCTGATTCCCTTACTTCTTGCCTCAGGCACCGGCAGTGATGTACAAAGGCCGCTTGCCACAGTAGTTGTCGGCGGATTGGTCACTTCTACAGCCTTGACACTCCTGGTCATCCCAGCGCTTTTCAAATGGTTCTCTGTTCCATTAGAGATAGAAAATTCGCGTAATAAAGAAGTAACTAAGAAAGGTTAAATTATGAAAACAGTTATTGCTTACATTAAATCACATAAACTTCCTAAGGTTACCATAGCATCAGGTATTTGTAAAAAAGGAGCTTGACATTAGTTTAATGTAGTGGCTATTATCTTGTTAGTATATTTTTGACGTATTGTCATCGGCGTTTGTTTATTATTACTGTAAGTATATCTTAAATTTAATCATTATTGATATGACATTAAAACGAGTCCGCTTATTCAAAGCATGTTTAGTTTTAGTATTGTGCTTTTCTGTATTACCAGAAGTTGCTTTTTCGTTTACAAATACTTGCAATAAAGTTGAAATAGGAAGTGTTTCTACAGAAGGAACGAACCCTTGTAACGAGCGTAACTGTCCAATGATTCCTGGCGAGCCTTGCCAACAATGCCCTGTTTGTTGCTCGTTTTCACCTTTATATACAAATTTATCATCTAGTTTTGTTTTTCATTTCGACAACACTCCTCAAGTTTTTTCAATTGATGAAGACGCTCTTTACAAGGAGCTCTTCACAAAAACTCTCTTTCGTCCTCCACAATCCATTCTTTAGTCCATTCATTCTTATTCCCACTTTGTTGGTTATAGTGTTTAATCTTGCTGTAGGAAAAATACCGCTTCAAAGCAGGCGTATCGCCTAAAGCGTTGTCATAATTTTCTGAAAGAATACCTCTACATTCATTTAACTGTACACCTCCAAAGTCTAATCAATTTGCTTATTTAAAATTTATTCATACAGGTATTAATATAATGGGAACAAAACAACGTATGATAAACCGGGTATTTTGTTTGTCAGGGATTATTTTTTTAGCATTTCTTTTTATACAGATTAAATTTATGAGCGGCTACGCAAATGAAGTTCATAACAAGCAAACAGAAAGTGTTGTTAGAGATGCAAATCGATTGTGGTGTAAGGAACATGGTGTTTATGAAGACGAATGTTTTATTTGCCATCCTGAGTTAACATCCAAGAACAGCGAAGTACCATCAGTAGAACTTTATTGTAAAGAACATAGGGTTCCTGAGCAAGAATGTGGGATATGCCACCCTGAATTAACAGCTTTACTGATACCAGGTGAAGGCTTAAAGGTAAGACTAGAATCTCTAGAGTCTGCAGTAAAAGCAGGTGTGGTTACTACTGCTCCGGATGAAGATGAACCTCCTGTCACTCATAGTGTTCTATGTCAAGTTACCTACAACATGAATTATCTTGCCCGTATAACACCTTTAACATCAGGAGTCATACGAAAAGTCCTTGTCAATGTGGGAGCATATGTGTCTAAAGATGATGTCCTGGTCGAAATTGTCTCACATGGAATTGCAAGTGCAAAGGCCGATTATCTAACTGCCCTGGCAAATGAAACACTAAAAGAGCTGGTTTATACACGGGAAAAAGGGCTTTTTGAAAAAAAAATATCTTCACAACGTGACTTTCAACAAGCACTGGCAGAATACCAGGTGGCCACAAACACAACGAATACAAGACGTCAACAACTTCTAAATTACGGATTTACAGAAGCTGAAGTTAAAGAGATTGTTGAAACTCGATCAAGCACTTCTGTTGTCCCTATTCGCGCCCCATTTGCAGGAACGATTATTGAGAGAAATGCAGTTATTGGTGAGGCTGTTGGGCTGGGTGATACTCTTTTTTCACTGGCAGATCTATCTACAATGTGGCTTGAACTTTCTATCCCGGAATACATGTTATCTTCTTTCAAGATCGGAAATACAGTCGAAGCAAGTTTTAATAGTCTTCCAGAAACCAAACTGCATGGTGACTTAATCTGGTTGGCTTCTAACATAGAAGAAGAAAGCCGGATGTTAAAGGCTCGCGCAATTGTAAAAAACCCGGATTCTCTTTTAAAACATGGGCTGTTTGGACAGGTTTCACTTTTATCCGAAAAGTTTAACAATGTGCTATACGTGCCTGTTGAGTCCATACAGCGATTCAATAAAAAGTCTTTCCTGTTTGTTAAGCTATCGGACGATCTTTACGAAATTCGCAGGGTTGTACTTGGTAGTAGAAAAGATGAGAAAATTGAGGTTATTGAAGGAGTCTCGATTCATGAAAAGGTAGTTGTCGCAGGGAGCTTTACATTAAAATCAGAATTCCTCAAGTCTCGTTTGGGGGAGGGTTGTGTGGATGAATAAAATTATAGAATTCTCTTTGAAAAA
>JAIQZR010000081.1 GCA_021777035.1 Candidatus Scalindua sp.
TGTTTTGCTCTATCATTATAACTCATAATTAGTTACGTTTTTTGGTATGCACGTTGCGATTACTTTTAGTTATCCTGTTTAAAAATCATAAAGTTTTTAGAAATAAGAAAAGACTCTTACTGGTTCGTGTTTCGTATTGCTTCACAACCTAAAATTACATATCACTAAGATTGTATAGGGTGAAGTTACTGCACGGCACATTGTAGAGTCTTTTTTTATAGACTTAATAATTGAACACTGTGTAATTCCGTATATTTATACATTTCAATCAAAGGAGGGTTGCAAATGCTCGCATTAACAAGGCGTTCAGGAGAAAGTTTAATAATCGGAGACGATGTAAAAGTCACTGTTTCAAATATATGTGAAAATCAAATCAATTTATGTGTTAATGATTCGCAATCCGCATTTGTACGCCTACAAGAAAACATATCAATAAGAGATGGCATAATAGTAAATGTCGTAAAAATAGATAAGGCTCAGGTCAAATTAGGCATTGAGGCTCCAGCAGGCGTAACCATTCATAAGGAAGAAGGAGATAAAAATGATTGAAAATAAAGAAAAACCAAAGCCTCTTATTAAAGCTATGAAACAACGCATTAAATACTTGGTGGCTAACGACCCTCATAATGAAACTCTTGAAGTGCTTAAACGCCACATTTCAGAACAGGATTGGAAGATTTTACCTACTTAGTATTTTTGTTTTTTTTTTGATTTGATAGTTAAAAAGTTTTTAGCTAATTAATTTTACAATATTTTAAAAGAGTAGAAAATAAGTGAAAATGATTCTAGAGCAAACATATGAAAATTGCATTTATTTCGATATTCAGTATTTATGTCCACATATAGATGAAGAATTAATGAAAGATTTTATTAGTGATGAAGCAATTTCTAGTGGTAGTATAGGTCGTACGTTAGATAATAGTAAATTTGAAGAAAAAGCCGTAGTTGTGAATAATAAATATTGTAATACTTGTAGTTTTTTCAAGGATAACTGAATTTGAGAAATAGGGAAATTTATGTCTACCCCACCCCAAACCACATCTCACCAGTAATATCCCTGTGTATCCTGATGTTTAAGCTCATTATTTCTATTGCTTTTAGTTAATAGCCAATTTATCATACCGCTATATTCACGATCTACCGAATTATCATTTCACACAAATATACACCATCATTTGATGGATGCTTTTCATAAATAAGAAGTAAGTTAGTAGTAACTGAATCTTTTCACAACAACTAGGGCATTCTAGCCTTAACATAACTAATCTTTATAGCGGTATTCCGGGGGAACACGAATATCACTTTTACTATGACCAACGTGACCTACCCCCGATCTTTGTACCACCTTTAAAGTTAGAGTTTGTGTTCAAACAGACAGTTGGAGCGTAGCGAAAACTGTCTGTTTCGCTTCAACCGTCTCTGGAGCAGGTGGCAAGTATCCAAGAGCACTATGCGGTCGAAACGTGTTATACTCTTTACGCCATCTTTCAATCAACACCTTTGCGTCGAACAATGTCTCAAATATCTCACCGTTTCGAAGCTCATCACGAAATTTACCATTGAAACTTTCATTGTAACCATTTTCCCAAGGGCTTCCAAGTTCGATATAAAGAGTCTTTACTCCCACACTTGATAACCATTCCCTTACTGCTTTAGCAGTAAACTCTGATCCATTATCTGATCTAATGTATTCTGGCACCCCACGTTCTATAAATAAATCAAACAAGGTGGCAAGTACATCTTCTGAGTTTAACCGTCTTTCAACCACAATAGCAAGACATTCTCTTGTATATTCATCTATTATTGTAAGCATCTTCATTGACCTTCCGTCATCGCTACGACTCATCACAAAATCATAACTCCATACATGGTCTTTATATTCTGGACGATACCTGACACAAGAACCATCATTAAACCACAAACGTTTACGTTTCGGCTGCTTAGCAGGCACTTTCAGCCCTTCTCGTCTCCATAACCGTAGCATACGCTTATGATTGATTTGCCACCCTTCTTCCCTTAACAAGGCCATAATTCTTCGATAACCATATCTACCGTAATCTTTCGCCAGCTCTACAATCCTCTGCACCAATCTCTCTTCGTCATCGGATGTACCAGTATGGTACCTTTGCGTTGATCTCGGTTGACTCAATACTTTGCATGCCCGACGTTGTGAAACAATCTTAGAAAATGTCTCTTGTACATGTATTATTACACGCCTTCGCTTTGCCGGGCTCAGAAGTTTTTTGATGCAGCTTCCTTTAATATCTCCTTGTCTAAAGACAGATCAGCGACCAGCTTCTTTAGCCTGGCATTTTCTGCTTCCAATTCCTTGAACCGCCTGGTTTGTTCAACCTTCATTCCTCCGTATTGCTTACGCCACCTGTAATAGGTCTGCTCTGTAATTCCCAACTTTCGACATATTTGTCCCGTATTATGCCCTTTGGATGATTCTACTTCTGCTACTCGAAGCTTATGGATTATTTCTTCAGGCTTGTATCTCTTTTGTGACATGTATTTTCCCCTTTCTTAGTCCAATTATATAGTGTAATACTAACTTTACAACTGGATCAGTTTTTGGGGAGCAGGTCAAATTCAATTATCCGGAATTACAATACCACAAAGAGGAACAGCATGATTTCCCCAACAAGACGATTACATATTGTAATAGAGTAATTGAAGGAAATTATCATATCGCAAATGAAATACTTGAGTACCTGAAACAGTGGTTAGTAAACCGTATTCAGATAACTGATAAAAATATGTTGAATGTTTCAAAAAAAATGGTCTTGAATGAACTTTTCGATTGGAGATGAAAGAAAGATGGTAAAATGTATCGAGAACTTGGATATCGATTAGCTAAATGATACGATTTATGTATACGGCAAGGGCTATCCGGTTCTTTGCTCGAAATTACGACAGTTGTTAAGATACCGACTGTTCTTCAGGGTTTAAGATATTCTCTTCTTCCTCTTTTTTATACGCCCTGTATGTAAAGTAGATATACCCTCCGACAATTACACATATTATAGATGCACATATTGTAAGTTTACTTTCTACGTCGTGAATAGTTGCAAACGCTTCTGCTTCATCAATCTCAACCAGGAGTGCCCAGTTAATAAAATTAAGATTAAGCGGTGTGTATGCACTTAACACGGGAATACCCCGATAATCACGAATAATCTTTTTACCAACATACCCTTCAAATGCTTCTCTCGTTGCTTCAGTATTCACCTCTTTTTGGAGCATTGTTGGTGTTACAGAGAACCTTGAATTAGAACGCATAAAACCATCTTCACCTACTAAGTACATCTCACCTGTTTGTCCCAGACCAGCCCTTTGTGTCAGCATAGTATCCAGATGTGCGAAAGGTATCTCAATAACTATCACCCCCAACAAACTTTCAGCTTCGAAGACAGGAGCGCCAAAATAAGCAGTGAAATCATTTATTTTTTCATTCCAGTAGTAGTCCTCAAAACCTACATCTTCCAACGCTATTTTAAACATTTTGGCAATTCTATGCTCTTTAAATTCTCCGACAAACAGATCGCTTCCGCTAAAATCCTCTCTCAATGCTGAAAATATTACACTTCCATCTTTATCAACGAAAAATATGTTTGCATAGCCATAAGCAGATACATAATATTCCATCAATGGCTGATAAATACTTTTTATCTTTTGGAATTGTTGGTTTTCGAGTCCATAAGCATGAAAAGCACCGGATAATCTGGTAAAACCTTTGGCTATTACCGGATTCCTTGAAAGAACATCTATATCACCATATCTTTCGTTAAAATAATTCCATATCTGAAGTTTCAGAAGATCTCTGGTTGTAACAAGGTGATTGAAAAACCCATCCTTTACCGCCCGTTTATAAGAATTGTAACTTAAGAACGGTACGATTAAGAAAAAAGTTAGAAGTGCTATTGATATTGCTAATGTTATTTTTTTTCCCATAAACCTGTAAGATTTAATTAATTATAAAAACTATTTTGTTCCGGATTAAAAGTTAATTGATTCTGGATACCTTGATTGGTACCACTTTGTTGATTACCTGATATGTGGGCGAATACGAAACCTGACTAGACCGATGATAATATATATTTTTTGACAGAATGTCAAGGGCTTAGTTTGTAATCTTTTTATTTAGCGCTCTTGATTTTATATACGATTCATGATATTTTCAATGTCAAAATATGATTTATGAAAGTCTCAAAAGAGGAAATTATCAAAATGTGTTTTAATAATAGTTCTAATATAGAAAGGGGATCTCTCATGAACAAATCCGGATTTAACAAAATTTTATTCTTCACTATAATGTGCGTTGGACTCCTTATGGGAACAAAGGCTACCATCGCTGATTCTGTCAGAGCGGATGTTAATGCAACGTATGTGCCAGGATTTAACCGGTACTGTTTCCAGATAATCAATGACGACAATAACGAACCTGATCCAAAGTATCATACTGAGCACATTGCATCAGTAACGGTAAAATATATTTCCAAGGATGCAACAGCAGCCGACCATCGGTTCAGGAACAATGTTACAGGGCCATATCTCTGGGACTCAAAAGTTACCATACGCGGTAAAGAGCAACAAGTGGTATGGACGTTTGGAGGATACTATGGTGCAGGCAGTAAAACTAAATTTACTGTTGAAAAGCCGGACGCAACAATCAAACCCGGAAACCGTTCAGATATCTTTAGTTTTACCATTAACGGAGAGATTACGGTAACAGATGTTGAAACCGGTTACCAGGAATCACCGGGATTTTTTAGAAGCCATTCCGAGATATCTAATCCGTTCGGAGAAGAACTTTTAACTAATGACAACGATACCGATTTCTTGAGAGATAAGGACGG
>JAIQZR010000082.1 GCA_021777035.1 Candidatus Scalindua sp.
GCAGGAAAAGGGCTGCACGGTGCGACGCAAAATGCCAATCTGATAAAACAGCAAAAGATCTTTAAGTGTGCAGGGTTGGAAATGGAAATATTTTAGGGTTTTATTGTGATGATTTCAATGCCTGTGAAAATCGGTGTTAAACTGAAGTAGTCGATTCATCTCCTTTTCAAAATTGTAATTTCCTGCCGGAACGTTCCAAAAAAGTGATAACCAGGGAGAAGTCAATTTCCTATTCTTTTTATAAGAAACTGTTTGTCATTACGGATTGTGACTATCGTTCCGTCATCCAATCTGGTTTTATACGTATCGATGTAGCTATCGACTGTTGATGGTTTGTAGCCTGATTGTCTGTATAAATTATCTTTTGCGGAAATATCCGGATCTGTTCCGAGACCAATGAACAAGCAGTCTCTTTTGAGCGCCTCGTTTTCGCATTTCCTGATGATTGCCGTAGCGATCCCTTGTGACCGAAATTCTTTTAACACCTTCAAACGGTAGATTTCAGGACAATCCGGGTAATCTTTACTCACTATCTCTTCTCTAGGGCCTAACCATCTTACTAGTGCATGCCCGACTGGATTACCATTTAGCCAGGCAACAAAAAAGGAAATCTCGGACAACGATTGATCTTTGAGATCATCAGCATGAGTACGCCCAAACTCACTCTTGAACGTACAATCCATTTTCCCCAGATCAGATTTCTCGATTTGACATATCGTAAGTTTTACCATTGGATATAACTATTACACGATAAAAAAGTATATAAATCAGGCACGGCGTTTAGTTGTCTAGCTTTTCCCGGCATCGGGGTATGATACTAATCTAGTACTATGATGTCAAGCTTCAGACAGGGCATCTCTCTAGTCTAAGTGTACAGTTAAAGATACAGAAACTATGATATTTTTAGAATAAAGTTATTGCCGAAGGTTTACCGTATAGGAAATTCAAAGTTTATGGTAGGAGCCGTCTCCAGACGGCGATCGTAACGTTCAAATGCAATAATTCGGTCGCCCACCCGACCCCGCCAGAATGGCTGTCTGGTTGGCGAACGTACTGTTCGGTACTGGCAGGCAGGAGTTGGCTCCTACCTGCGTGTCTTTATGGTTGCAGAATGCCTAATTTACCGTTTTTTCTTGATTTAGACATTTCATAGAGTTATCCTTATTTTGCATTTAAGTCCTATATGGAGTTAAAAGTGCTTAACGGTTCGAGAAAAGACTATGTTAACAAAAACTATAAAAACTACAAAGAATGGAATGGCGTGGACAGTGCGGGAAGGGTACGAAAAGGTTCCTGACAGGTTTGGCCCTGATAATTCCCTTTCGGATTTAAATGGTAAGAACTACACATTAGTAAAGGAGAACAGAGTGCGGTCTGTAGCCTCAATGCCTGCGTCGGAAATAAGTGACAGTGGAATACACATAAAATATTTCAAGAGAGATGGCTATAAAGATTATGTAAAGCATCTGTTTGTACCAACCAAGGCCAGGACAGAGTGGGAGGTGGGAAATGCGCTTTTAAATAGTGATATAAATACTGCACTTCCCCTTGCGTTATCAGAGGGAAAGAGGTCTCTTCTTTTGATTACAAAGACCGTTACAAGGAGTGAAGATCTTATGGAGTTCTGCAAGTTAAATTTTGAAGGTAATCTGGCAGTGGACAAGGAATCTGAAAAGAGGGTGTTGTTGGGCAAATTGGCGGTTTTTATAAGGGATATTCATGAAAAAGGATTCTGTCATTATGATCTTCATGCGGGCAACATATTGATAAGATTCAAGAAAAATCAAGCTGCTTCAGATTACGATCTGTACTTAATGGATCTTCACAGCGTGAAAATATTTAAGAGCATACCCATCAGAAAGAGGATTTTTAATCTTGCGCAGATTTTTAACTCATTATCATCAGTAATGACACAGTCTGATAAATTGGATTTTGTTAGATCATATGGAAGCAACGCTTTTGGTAACAATACGGATGTTAATGGACTTGTCAGGCAGATAGATGTGCACTCTTCAGGAATGAGGAACACACATTACAGAAGTAGGTTGAAAAGATGCCTGAAGGAGAGCAGTCTCTTTTCAAAGAAAAAGGTTGCGGGTATGAAGTTGTTTTTTAGAAGAGACCATGGTATCTGTAATTATCAAGAATTGATTGAGAAGCACAATAGTGCATTGGATAATAGTGACAGAGACATAATCATGAAACGCGATTCCAGGACGGCACTAACAAGCCATATAATCAAAGACAAAGCAGTTCGAAATGTTGTAGTAAAACAGTATAAGGCAGGATGCCCCGGTTGCATTTTAAAAAACATCTTCCGTGGTTCAGCAGGGAGGAAGGCGTGGGTTGCCGGTAACGGGCTAAGGGTATATGGACTTGCCACTCCATTGCCACTGGCTTTAATAGAGAAAAAAGTGTTAGGAATACCTGTCAGTAGTTATCTCATAATGGAAGAGGTCAAAGATAGTCTGGAAATGGACAGATATATATTGAAGAATTTTAATAATCGATTGGAAACTAGTCAATGTAAAGAAGAAGATCAGCCCACAGCCCGTCCTTCCCGCCCGGACAAGCCGTTCGGATGGGCGCAAGGAGAGGATAAAATAAGTTCATTGGAGAGTAAGCCTTCACTCTTAGACTTTAAAAAGAAAAAGGCATTTATAAACAGTTTCGCAATGACATTGGGAAAGATGCACAGCCATAACATCTTTCATCACGATTTAAAGACATGTAATATTATGGCGAAAGAGAATGATGGATTTTACAATTTTACATTTCTGGATTTTGATAAGGTTTCATTTGGTGAAAAGATAACTGTCAGAATGAGGGTGAAAAACCTGAAACAGATAAATCTGTCTACACCGAGGCTGTTTACTGTATCGGATAGAATCAGATTTCTGAAAGAATATCTGACACGTTGTAATATAATGGACAAAAAGAGTGATATAGTAAGGGCCGTAGTAAATCTCAGCAAGGAAGAGAAAATACTCTACGTATCATCGCAAGGAGATGTGACTGAAGATTGGTAGATATAACTTTTATAATCGTAAACTGGAATACCCGTGATATTCTTATGGAGTGTTTGGCTTCAATTTATAAGACCGTTACGGACATTGACAGGGAAGTATATGTTGTTGATAATAATTCAACTGACGGGAGTCAGGCCGCAGTAAAAAAAAGTTTCCCTGAAGTAAAACTTATAGAGAATGAGATAAATACCGGATTTGCTTATGCAAACAACCAGGCCCTTCGCATTATGAATGGAAGGTTTGCCGTGCTCCTCAACTCTGACGCCGTCCTGAAGGAGGGTGCGATAGATAAGCTACTTGCCTTTATGACCAGTACTCACATTGCCGGAATAGCAGGTGTTCAGCTATTAAATGATGATGGTTCCAGGCAAAATTCAATAGACAATTTTCCATCCATAGAGACAGAAATATTTAACAAAAGTATTCTTCGCCTCCTCTTTCCGGGAAAATATCCGAGTAAGAATAGTAGTTATCAAAGGCCGACTGAAGTTGATTCTGTGATAGGCGCGTGTATGATTGCCAGAAAGGAGGCTATTGAGGAGGTAGGGGTGTTAGATGAGGATTATTTTGTTTTTCTCGAAGAGACAGATTGGTGCTTCAGGATGTACAAAAAGGGTTGGAAAATATTTCATGTACCGGATGCTGAAGTTTTTCACCTTTCAGGTCACAGCAAAAAGAGGACACCATGGAGATCGCAAATTGAATTTTACATATCCCTGTATAAGTTTTTCAAAAAAAACAGAAGTCCGGCATCTTACATTACACTTCGTGTTCTGAAACCGTGTAAGATATTTATAAACCTTATTCTGAATGTGTTAGGAAACATGGTAACGTTGTTTCAAAAAGAAGGACTTAGAAATAGATTAATAAAATACTATAAATTGTATGTATGGCACATGCTTATGTGTCCGGGTAGTATGGGGATTCAGAAAAATTATGCAAAACAAAAAGATAGTTGAGCCTAAGAAAATGAATGGGTGTTCAAACGCTATTGACGTTGGAACATTTTTTGACAAGGAGTGGGAATTATATAATAAAGTCATTACACTCAACTATATGGCCCACAGGGAAGTACTTGAAATCTTACGTAAATTCTTCCATTCAGTATCTTCACATGCATTCTCAGTATTAGAGTTGGGATGTGGTGACGCTTCCTTGCTTAGTAGCGCCTTAAAGGGGACTAAAATAGAAACTTACTGCGGGGTAGATCTTTCGCATTACGCCCTGGCAATTGCGGAAGATAATATGCGATTATACGATTCTAATAAGCGTTTTATAGAAGGTGATTTGCTTGAAGAGGTTGGAAATTTCAGGGCAGAGTTTGATGTAATTGTAGCAGGTTATTCGTTTCACCATCTGATAAGAGATGAAAAAGTACAATTTTTTGAAAAATGTAGTGCTGCGCTTAAATCACAAGGTGTCCTCGTTATTTATGATGAAGTTTGTAATCCCGGAGAAAATAGAAACGGCTTTATCAAGCGTTTTTCTCGGATTTGCACGCAGGAATGGAGTAGATTGACTCATGAAGAGATATCTCTCATATGTGATCATGTAGAAAAAAATGATTATCCTGAAACGTTTGAATTCTACAAACAGTTGGCACAAGATAATGGTCTCAGAGATCCGCAAATGCTATTTCATGATAAGCACAACTTATATGGAGTGTTCAGATTCACAAATTAATGCATGAGGAATTTCAATGTTTGTGGTAGGAGCCGTCTCTCGACGGCGATCGTAAGCGTTCAAATGTAATAATTCGGTCGCCAACCCGCCCCAGCCAGAATGATTGTCGCCCGCCCGTGCCGGTACGGACGGGGGCTGGCGAACGTACTGTTCGGTACGGGCGGGCTGGAGTTGGCTTTTACCTGCGTATTTACGCCGAAGGCATGAAAGGGGTGTCCAATGATGAAAAACAGAAATTTTAAAGAACTACTTGCTATAACGGTTGTCTGCTTTTTGTTATCGGCTTTTGTTGCAACATCCATGCTCTCAGCTGGCCCTGTTGTTAAGGTTACACTTCTGCATCTCAATGATGTCTATGAAATAGATCCAGTTAGCGGCGGGGCCCAGGGAGGGCTTGCGCGCGTTGCTACCTTGAAGAAGAGGCTTCTCAAGGAAAACCCGAACACGTATGCCATACTTGCCGGAGACCTCTTCAGCCCTTCTGCACTGGGAGCAGCCCCGTTTAAGGCCGGGCATCTGGACGGGCGTCAGATGGTGGCAACTTTGAATCAACTTGGGTTGGATTATATCACTTTTGGAAATCACGAATTTGATCTCAATAAAGACTCTTTCTACACAAGACTAAGTGAATCCCGTTCCACCTGGATCTCAAGCAATGTATTTGATGAAAAGGGTAGTCCATTCCCTGGCGTTTCTGAGAGTGAGATTATTACTGTTACTGATGATTCAAATAATACGGTGCGCATTGGTTTGTTTGGTGTAACATTAGCGAGTAATAAGAAATCGTATGTTACCTATAAGGATCCACTTAAAACTGCGAGGGCAATGGTAAAAAGTTTGAGAGGTGAGGTGGACATCCTGATCGCGGTTACTCACCTTGATATTGAACAGGACATGCAGATTGCAAAAGATCTTCCTGAAGTTGATTTGATATTAGGAGGACATGAGCATGAGAATATCCAGATCTGGCGCGGTCTGGATTTTACGCCGATTTTCAAGGCAGACGCCAATGCACGTACCGTTTATGTCCATGAATTGATATTTGACATAGAGAAACGAAAATTGCAAATTGTCTCACAACTCAGGTTTATTACCGGTGAGATACCTGATGATCCCGAAACTGTAAGGGTAATTAAGAAATGGCGAGATATCGGCTATAATGGATTTAGAAGAGCAGGTTTTAGACCTGAAAATATAGTAGTCAGGACTACACAATCTCTGGACGGTCTCGAATCAAGTGTGAGAAATAATTCTACCAGATTAACAAAATTGATTTGCAAAGGAATGATGGATGTGTCTCCCGGTACGGATTTGGCTATTTATAATGCCGGTTCTGTCAGGATAGATGATCTTATTCCTCCCGGGAAAATTTCCGAGTATGATGTTATACGCATCCTGCCGTTTGGAGGTGATGTAGTGTCGGTAAAGATGAAAGGTCGCTTGCTGAAACGCGTACTTGACCAGGGTAAAAGAAATCGTGGCACCGGTGGGTATCTCCAAATGGCAAATGTCAGTTTAAGTGAAGATGGTACTAAGTGGTTCATAAATGGGAAAAAATTAAAATCAGGAAGGAAATATAAAATTGCAATTAGTGATTTCCTGTTAACTGGCAATGAGAGTGGGTTAGGTTATTTAACTGAAGACAATAAAAATATTACTGATATTCGCCGCCATGGTGACATCCGTAAAGCCTTAATAGCCCGGTTACAGAAAATATATGGTAGTGAAGAGGTAAGTGGAGAGTGAGTTTGTTCTCTTGAATAGGAATTTCTATTTGTTTAATGGCTCATTAGCATTTCAATTATTAAAATCTCCTGCCATGCATACTCTTTTTGTGTCCGGAGCGGCAGCCTCCGGTAATTTGAATATATCGCGGCTGGTATTCTCGGTGGAATGGAGTTTTTTATATATTTCTCCAACCAGCTTCTCTCTGGTCAGAAACCTCTTTTCGATAAAAGAGAGACCAGGGTCTGCTATCCTGAGGTGACGATATCGTCTCTCCGAAGCTGAGCTGATTATGATAACCGGAATACTTGTATATTCAGGGATATTTCTCAAGTACATGAAGAATGTATCTCCAGTGATCATGTCCATAAGCATATCCAGAATTATTAAATCCGGAGTTGTTTCATCCATTTTTTCCATCGCTTCGTAGCCATCATATGTCTGGACAAATTTGTAATTGTGGCCTTTCAGCATTGCCTTGTAGGTGTTGTGGTAAGTCTCATTGTTCTCTATGATCATTATAGTTTTCATCTTTTTGTTACGTCTCCTGTCACAGTGTTTGTGGTTGTTAATCTATAGTATCTAAGTTCCTGAATACGTGCATCTTCACTCTTTGGTACTCTGAATGACGTTTGTATAACAGGTGAATTTTATTTCAGTGCATATTTCTACCACATTAAGGAATTATCAGTGATAATCTTTACAGAGACAGCGAGTCATTTAATAACAAATATCAATGTGAACCTGAGCCTCAGAGGCTATATTTCCTATACAAAACACAATACAGGGTTTTCATAACCGGGAAGACTACGGCTTCTCATTTCAAGAGTAATCCTGAAGGTGGTAAAAACAGAAAGAAGGCTTCGGGGACTTGTATTATTGTCTTACTCGTTTGTAATCAGGCGATATATATAATTCGTTCTGGTCACAAAGTTTAACTGCTGAAGTTTTAACTAACTTACATATTCCTGCACATCGTAAGCTGGTTGGCCTGTAACATATCGTCGTGTGTTACCATTCTGATAATTGAAAAATCAGGCTTTAAGCATTTGGTGGCGGTGTAGTGTAATCTTGTCTTACTGCAGAGACCGACTTACTTCTTCTTTAAACAGAGTATAAACGGTTAAATTTTTTTATCAAGGGCAAAAATAAATATTAATCTTTAATTTTGATAAAAGCCGGTTATATATGCCTTGGAGATGATAGGTGGTAATCGTATCTTGTAAACTTTATCAGGTTGCGGAGTCTTGTTCCATTAGCTATACTCATGCCTTCACAGGCAATCTCATAGAAAATGCGGATACACAGGGATGAAAGTTTGGGCGGCATATTTAAATATGTATTTGGAAACTAAGATATGATTCATCTATTAACAAGACTCTTCCCTTTGTGGGCAATCCTCTTATCCACAACTGCATTTTTCTTTCCCATTCCGTTTGCAGGGATGAGACCGGCAATTATACCTCTGTTGTCGGTCGTAATGTTCTGCATGGGGATGACGCTGAAATGGTCGGATTTCAAGGAAACAGTCAAGTCTCCAAAAATAATTCTAATTGGTGTCCTGCTTCAATATATTGTAATGCCCTTGTCGGCATATGTGATCTCAAGGTCGTTTGACCTCTCTCCTGAGTTTGTAGCAGGCATGGTACTGGTTGGAAGTAGTGCAGGGGGGACTGCGTCTAACGTAATATGCTATCTGGCTAAGGGTAATGTTGCATTGTCAATTACCTTAACAATGGCGTCTACGCTTATTGCAGTATTCGCAATGCCGGCCCTGTCCTTACTCTACTTACATCAGATTGTACATGTTCCATTCTTAAAAATGCTGTTCAGCATATTACAGATGGTCCTCATCCCCGTACTTGCCGGGACGACACTCAACACCTTTTTGGGTGGTAAAATAAAAGAGATTGGCCCTCTTTTTCCGTTCGTTTCTACCATTGCCATTGTCCTGATTATAGCCATCATTATTGGTCTTAATCAAACAAAACTGAAAGAGATCGGGTTTATTCTTGCTGGTGCTGTGATACTGCATAATCTAAGCGGTCTCTTAATCGGTTTCTGGTTTCCAAAGCTCCTGGGATATGATGATCGTACGTGTCGTACCCTTAGTATTGAGGTTGGCATGCAAAACTCAGGGCTGAGTGTCTCATTGGCTATTAAACATTTTTCTGTAATGGCGGCAATTCCGGGTGCAATATTCAGTATATGGCATAATTTATCCGGATCATTTTTGGCCGGATATTGGAGTTATAAAGAATTCAGAAAGAGTAGTAGAAAAAATTGTTAAAATCAGGTAGGATCCTTTTATCTAGATTATCAGTACACTGCTTAGCCAGGTTAGGAAATTAGAATTTATGACAGACACTTTCTCTCTAAAAAACACTAATACTATCTTGTATTGTAAAAAATGGCAGGAGACTGTTGATTTTTATAAAGATTGTTTAAAGTTGCCGATTACACATAACTCCGATTGGTTTATAGAATTCAAATTGACGGAGACTGCACATATTAGTATTGCAGATGAGCGGAAGGCGTCTATTAAGAGTAGTGGTGGGGCAGGCATAACGTTAGCACTACAGGTTGAAAACATTGATGAGGCGTGGCAATATCTGTGTGACAGTGGACTGGAAATAGATCCTGTCAGGGAGCATGCCTGGGGCGCTCACGTTTTTTATTTCTTTGATCCTGAAGGACACAGGATAGAGGTTTGGGCACCAAGGCAGGATAAATAGTAAGATAATACGATGGTATCAGATTAATGGAAGTAAGTGTAACTACTTTGTACAAGGTTTGGTAAGTTAATCGAATCATCAGAACGTTCTTATCTCTTCACTGTAATTTATATCCTGTTGTACATGCAGCAACTACAAAAAAAGTAGCAAGCAGGTATTTAATGAATCCGTTTTTGAAATGCATAATGTCATCTTATAAATTAATTGAGAATCAGATCCTCTATTCGGCCCTCGTCTGATCTAATTAACTCTACCACTTTTTTAACGCGCAAAATCCTCTCCGGACTTGCCGGATGACAGTTTAAAAAACTCTTCGATCGGCTCTTCGGGAGTTCAAGTGCAAAGCGCTTCCAGAGTGCCGTACCCTTTTCTATATCATAGCCTGCATTGTGTGCATATATGAGGCCCAGATAATCCGATTCTCTCTCATTACCCCTGCTGTATGGTGCATATAATGCCCGAATAGTGAAAGGCGCAAACGGGCCAGTGAGACTGCCCAGCGTCCCGTATAATGCGGCCATTCCAATATTCTTGGCTATATGTTTGGCTGTAATATGTGCCAGTTCATGTCCCATTATGACGGCAAGCTCATCATCATTTTCAACAAAGTGAACAATCCCTGACGAAAATTGTATACCGGAAAGATTTGCGTATGCATTAATATTAGCAGCCTGTTTAAGACGAATACACACGTATGGTCTCTCTTCCGGTTTTACATTAATGGGGGTTCTCATATCGCTCCTTTCTACAATTATTGTGGATGGTTCTCCTGCATTAAAAGCGATATGGTGACTCTCCTTGATCTCTTTATCATTAATAGCCCTTATAATATCACCTGCTTTAATACCTGCAAGGTCAGCAATGCCATTGTCTATTACACCAATGACAACACATCCTTCGTCTGTTGGCAGTTTATAGTGTCTGGCAATATTTTCGGTGTTGTCTTCAATGAGCGCTCCTATAACGGCATGTTTTTTTATTGCCCCTTCTGGTAAAGTGCCAAGGACTTTAAGCCCTATCTTCCATATCCTGACAAAATCATTGATATATATTTCAGTCGCCAGTGCCTCAATTTCATCTTCCAGTTTTTTTAATTCATTCTGTGGAAGCGGTGGGCCGGTGTTAGTATTTGCACAACCATTTACTAATATAAATGAGGCTAAAATAGTAGATAGTATAACTTTGACGACAATGGTCTTGTTCTTTTGATTGTGCATTTGGCTAATTACAATGGCAGGTGCTTAGAGCTATATTTTTATATTCACCATTAATCGAGGCTGACGCCTTGTCCGCTGACTATAAAAAAAGGATTGAGTAGACTCTTTTTGTTATAGTTTAATGGGCCGTCTGTTTCTGTATCAATTACGGTGCATTTTGCCTGTTCGGCAATCGCCTGTCCGGCTGCCGTATCCCATTCCATTGTGGGGCCAAAACGTGGATAGATGTCCGCTTTCCCTTCAGCGACGAGACAAAGCTTCAACGAACTACCGGAAGAGAGGAACTCAACATTTTCATATTTCTCTTTTAAGCGAATTACAAATTTTGAAAACTCCTCTGATGTATGAGAACGGCTGCCAATAACGGTAAAAGATGCTTTGCTATTGTTAATAGGTAGTCTTTGGGAGTTAGCTATTAGATTTTTTATTGATAAGTTATTGGCCAGGATTGCGCTGTTTTCTAACTTATATGCACCAGTGCCTATGGCCGCAAAATAGAATACATCTTTAACGGGTATGTAGATAATGCCGAGAACCGGTTTGTGTTTGTGTATGAGTGCAATGTTTACAGTGAACTCTCCATTCCTTTTAACAAATTCTTTTGTTCCATCAAGAGGGTCAACGAGCCAGAAATATTCCCACTCTTTTCTTTCATCATAGGGGGTCTCTCTTCCTTCTTCACTTAAAATTGGTACTGTGGAGTTATTGACGGTTATGGTTTGTTGCAGAACATTCATAATGATCTCGTGAGACTTTTTGTCCGCTAAAGTCAATGGCGATTTATCGTCTTTCTGTTCAACCGCAAAGTCTGAGCCGTATACCTCAAGAATTGCTTCTCCAGCACGCTTTGCGGCACGGATTGTAGTAAGAATAAGTTTGTCGTATTGAATTTTATCCATAACCAGATTATCATGAAAAATGATTAATTTTCAACAAAATAATAATTAAATGGGCATGATCTATTTACTTGTTGTGAATGAGTTGTTATGATTACAAAATGTATTTGCATGAAGATAGAATATAAATGTTGAGTTAGAAAAATGAATAAAGAGTTGAGAAGTGTATGCCCTCATGATTGTCCGGATACTTGTGGAATAATTTCGCATGTAAAAGATGGCAAGCTGATTAATGTCAAGGGTGACCCAGGCCATTTTGTTACCAGGGGTTTTCTCTGTAAGAAGGTAAAGAACTATCCGAAAAGGGTCTATAGCCCTGATAGGGTTCTCTACCCTCTTAAAAGAGTTGGCGAGAAAGGGGTCGGTAAGTTCGAGAGAATATCGTGGGATGAGGCAAGTGATACAATTACATCACGGTTTAAGAATATTATAAAAGAACACTGTGCAGAATCTATCCTGCCATTCAGCGGTTCAGGTACATTAGGACTGGTTAATGGCAGTGTTGCGGGTAAACGTTTCTTCAACCGCATGGGAGCTTCAAGACTTGACAGGACTATATGCTCCAAGGGCGGGAGGATCGGTTATAAATATACATTGGGTGCATCCTTTGGCGCGGATCCGTTAGCCATACCACAATCAAAACTGATAATTTCATGGGGTACAAACCCATATTATACTAATATTCATCAGATACCCTTGATTAAGGAAGCGAAAAAAAATGGTGCTGTATATGTTGTCATTAATCCTGACAAAATTAAGTCTGTTGAAATGGCAG
Organism: Candidatus Scalindua sp.; assembly: GCA_021777035.1. Taxonomy (GTDB): domain Bacteria; phylum Planctomycetota; class Brocadiia; order Brocadiales; family Scalinduaceae; genus Scalindua. Next base: position 12,061 of record JAIQZR010000082.1, read on the forward strand.
ACCTCTTTATTCAACCTACACCCGGAAGTGACGCTGCACTCGCATTAGGAGTAATGAACGTAATTATCAACGAATCTCTGTATGATAGTGATTTTGTTGATGACCATACAGAGGGCTTTGAAGCTTTATCAGTGCGGGTTCAGGAATATCCACCGGAAAAGGTAGAAGGAATTACCGGCGTAGACAGGGAAACCATCAGAAGATTTGCGGCTATTTATGCTGATAGCAGACCTTCATTTATTTATGCGGGGTCGGGAATGCAGCATCACACAAATGGCGGCATGATGATACGCACAATCTCCTGCCTTCCCGGTCTGGTAGGGGCGTGGAAACACCCTGGCGGTGGAATGTTTTATCCTACCAGCGAAGCATTTCCCGTCCAGTGGGATATACTTGAAGGAAATGATCTCTGTCCAGGTAGCCCAAGAACAATTAATATGAATAGATTGGGACAAGCACTTTTACATGAGGAGCCGGGTATTTATGGTCTGTTTGTTTATAACTCAAATCCAGCTGCCGTACTCTTTAATCAGCGAAAGGTGATTGCGGGTCTGCAGAGAGAAGATCTGTTTACGGTGGTACATGAACAGTTACTTACAGATACCGCACGTTATGCCGATATTGTGTTGCCTGCTACGACCGAGTTTGAGCATACGGATCTTCACTACTCATATTTCCATCTGTCACTTCAGTTAAATGAGCCGGTAATAGGGCCGCTTGGTGAAAGCAGACCAAATATTGATACATTCAATACATTGGCAAAATTTATGGGTTTTGAGGAGAGCTGTTTTAATGATACGGCTATTGATATAATTAACAGTGCATTAGAAATTGACAGTAGTTATTTAGAAGGCATAACGTTAGAGCGCTTACGAAATGAGGGTGTAATACGGTTGAGGTTTCCCGGTGAATTCCATATGCCTTATAAAGATCTTAGATTTTACACTCCTTCCGGAAAGATAGAATTTTATTCCGAAAAAATGAAACTGGATGGCTATAATCCTCTGCCTGCTCATGTATCCATAGCAGAGGGCCCTGTGACTTCGCCAGGCCTTTATAGAGAATATCCGATCTATCTCCTTACTCCGTCAGCAAAATCATTTTTGAATTCCAATTTTGCAAATATACATAATTCAAGAAAGGAAGAAGATAAGCCCACTCTGGAATTAAACTCACTGGATGCCGAGAGACGCGGGGTAAAAACAGGTGACAAGGTAAGGGTGTTTAATGAACGAGGCGAGTGCGTTCTATGGGCATCAGTAGGTGATTATCTAAAAGAGGGTGTTGCAGTAAATAAAGGTATCTGGTGGAATAACCTGAGCCCAGGTGGGTGTAACAGTAACCAGACAACTTCTGATAGATTGGCGGATATGGGCGGGGGGTCTACATATAATACAAATTTAGTACAGATAGAAAGGGTAAATGAAGATGAGCCTTCAGCGGTCTTCATCACCGACTGAAACTGATAATTTTATCAAAAATGGTATGGCTGCAGAAGCGACTGTGTGCCTCAGGATTCGGTGAAAAAATAATGGCAAACGAGCACTAATGTGGTTATGATGAACGTGAAAGGGGGTGAGTGAAATGGAAAAAGGTTCAGTACTTGTAAAAGACGTTGTTTTTCCTGTTTTTCAGATGAAGGAAGATTTTAAACAAATTCGGATTATTAAGTATATGGAGGATGAGA
>JAIQZR010000083.1 GCA_021777035.1 Candidatus Scalindua sp.
ACCAGGAAATTGGTAAATTGTTTGGTCTCGGTTATTCATCCATAAGTCGGCGAGTAGCCATTGTGAAATCAATGATTTCCAAAGATGGTAAGATTAAGAAGATGGTATCAAGAACTAAATCACAAATCAAGGTTTGACCCCATCCCAAAAATATTTGACAGACTTGGCAGACTCTGGAAATTAGTCACGATTTTTCTCCATAAAAAAGGTCTTGACCCGGCACATAAGCGAAACTCAATTGATACATCAGGATGCACAGGGAATTACTGGTGAGATGAAATCCGGATTTTTTAATCAGATGCTATCCGCACCAAATAATTCATCTATATATTGTATCAACTCTGCGTGTTTAAAAGGCTTTCTAAGATAAAAATCTACTTTCATATCTATATCAGATGCATGATCTTCACCCCAGCCGGTGATTATTCCTATTTTTGGTCTCTTCTTTAACCTGTTAAGCACATTTACCACATCATAGCCAAAGACATTTGGCATAGCAAGATCACATAGTACAAGGTCAAAGACTTCGTCCTCTATCATATTTATAGCTTCAGCACCATCATTAACAACTTTGACATCGTGGCCACTTCTGGACAGCAATTGATTTATTATGTCTAATATATCAGACTCATCATCTACCACCAAGACACGTAGGTTCTTTCTATTTGTCTCATGTTTCGTATCAGGAACCTCTATTATACTTTTTCTTTTCCTGGTAGCTGGTAATTGCAGGGTAAATGTTGTGCCCTTTCCTATCTCGCTGTACACATCTATCTTGCCGCCATGCCTGATCACTATACCGTAAACCGTACTCAAGCCTAATCCAGTACCTGCTACTCCTTTTGTAGAAAAAAATGGGTCAAATATGTTTTTCTTCACATCATCAGTCATACCCTCTCCACTATCAGTGACGCTCACAAATACAGTATCGTCAATACTCCACGTACAGAACGTGATACTACCGCCACCGGGCATTACATCAAGTGCATTGTTTATTATGTTGATAAATACTTCTCTTATTTCTACAGATTTACACATTATGGGTGGAACTCTCATCATACTTTCCGTGTCTATTTCGTAGTTTATGCCCTTCGCCTGCGCTTCATTCTTCCATCTGGGTTTTGTAAAATCAATAGAATGCCTTATCAAAGCACTGATATCAGAAGATACAAGTGCTTTAGAGTCCTGGGCTGTCTTAGTAAATTTAAGCATATTACTGGATATTTCAGCCCCATCACCGGCAGCCTTCATAATAATATTAAGTGCATTATTCAAGACACTATCGTCTTTGTAAACTCCCTCCAGTAACTGTACATTACCGGAAATGATTGCAAGAATATTGTTAAACTCATGTGATATACCGGCAGTTATTGTTCCGACAGACTTCAGTTTTTCTGATTGCAAGAGTGCCTTCTCTGTCTGTTTTCGATTGGTAAAATCACGCGTAACTTCTGTATAACCCTTTAAATTCCCACTATCATCATATATTGCAGCAATAACAACATTTGCCCAGAAACGCGATCCATCCTTCTTCACACGCCAGCCTTCATCTTCATACTCACCATCTTCTTTTGCTTTTTGTAGTGCATGTTCTATCTTTCTTGATTTTATATCTTTTTCAGGATAGAAGATGGAGATATGCTTACCAATAACTTCGTCAGCTTCGTATCCTTTTATTGCTTTAACCCCTTCATTCCAACTACTTATAATACCCTCAGGAGTAGTCCTGAATATTGCGTAATCCTTTACACTACCTACCAACATTCTATAATTCTCTTCGCTTTCTCGAAGTGTTTTTTCAGTATTTTTGTGTTCACCAATTTCTATTGATAGTCCTTTGTTAGACCCTTCCAACTCAACTGTTCGTAAGCTGAGCTCGTTTATCAGACCAGCATGATACTGTTTTGATGTTCTCATTACAAAGGCAACTACACATATAGTTAATATGAAAGTAGATATTAGACTAATCAGTAGTCCTTGAGAGAGAAAAGATTGAGAAGTAAATTGCGTACGTGTACGGCTATCCAATTCCTCAAGAAACATATTTATCGGTCGCATAATCTTAATTTTTGCTTGATGATATTTTTCTCCAAATAAGATATTTATAGCCCGTTGTTGTCCAGAAGTATCATTCGGAGTTTCACCAAACGCACCTGTAGCTTTTCCTTTTATAGCATTTATAGCAATTTGTTCAAGTTCCACTAATTGATCAGAATTTCTTTGAGCCTCAGCCAACAGTAAGAATTCTTTAGCAGTAAAACCTGCTTCTTTCATCAATTCCTTCAATGGTATCGGTTCTCCTAATGGAAAAGGAGGTTCTCCGTTCTCCACAGCTAAGAAATCCCAATAGACCCGATTATAATGTAGAGGTCTTGGTTTTAATCCATCTCGAATGGCAAGCACATCCCAAAAATATTGTTCATACTTTTTATTACCCGTAACAGCATAAGTACGAACCAAACGGGTTAGATCATCTGAACTCCGGTGCAATTGATTTGCCAATATATCAGAATTGTGTCGGATCTCTCCTAAAGCAGCTAACCTCTGTTGAGATACGTATAACAAAACAAATAAACAGATCGATATTCCAACTAACCCCAGAAGAGAATATAATCCAATATAAATTTGATTTTTCTTATTTTTCATATTGTATATGGGGCTACAGATAAGCTGTAAACACAAGTAGTAAAATTTCAATACATACTGTTGATCTTAAAAGCAGATGGAACGTCTCAGTACTCTTTGCCGGATTTAATTACTCTCATTTTATTATTATGAAAAAAATAAATAAGCGGCAATTTATGTCCTTCAGGTTATTATTCTCAATCGTGAATATCGAACACCGAATAATTAATTCTAAATCCGATTCCATTATTCAATTATTATTGGATTCCCTATGCATTAATATTAGTGCAGGGTGGATTAAGGGTTCGGCACAAATATACAGGTAGGAGCCAACTCCTGCCCGCCCGTACCGAACAGTACGTTCGGGCGGGCGGGTTGGCAACAGTGGTTCTCATGCCACGGAGGACTGTGGGTGATATTCGCTCGCCGTCGGGAGACGGCTCCTACCAAACCTTGAATTTCCTACAATAGTCAAAACGTAGTCAGAATCCAAAGTATCAACTCCAATTCTCGAACTTTCAGTACAGCAGTGATGCGCATATCGCCTTCCTCCGGGCGGATTCTCCCGTTAAGTAATTTCCTCTAATATTTCTTCGTCACCATCAATAGAATATTTGGAATCGGTTACATATTCGAAGTCAGTATTAGCACCTGTCCACGGACCATACGCTGTTTCTTGTGAGTCTATCATATGCAGTTGCGTTGTCTTGTACTTTAACCTTGCCATTCTCAGAGCGTTATCCGACTCTTTTGCCCGCACGAGTAACGCACCCTTGAAATTGCTCCCCCCCCAAACAGTTGAACCTGGGTTTCTTGGTGTCAGCTTGTATATGTTCATTGTTTAGCCTTCCTGTATTTGTTCAAAAAAATAAGTTTACAACTCCTTTCAGCTTAGCGAACCACCATAGTATCTCTTTTCCTACCGATAATCCACTGTAATTCCACCTGGTATTCAGATCATAAGCTATCCAACAAAACCTTAAATATCTCTTACATCAACATTCTCATAGAGCTCCTTTTGAGGAGAAACTCTGACTGAAGCCTACGGCTGCAATAAATCCTTGTAATGAAAACAGTTAAATGTAGAATGATTTTGATAATAGAAATAAAGCAAGGTTGTTCATTCACGGCTTCCCATCTGCCATCAGCAATGCCATTGAATAAATGGAGGAATATGGAGTGCATCATCCATACCCGACTAATGGCAGGCGGGCGTGATGATGCGTATTAAAGTAGTAACATTCACCAGGCAGGCTGGAAGAGATGGGCGGTTACTGCACTCTAAAAACGGAGATTTGCTATCAGCATGTGAAACCCCTATACATTAAATTATGAATCTTATCATCCTGTCAAAAAATGATTTTATAGAAGATACAAAACGGGCATACATTCAGGATCATCGCGCTGCACACATCCTCAATGTAAACAGGTCATCTATGGGTGACGAATTGCGTGTTGGACTAATAGGAGGAAATATTGGATGCGGTAGAATTACATGTATCGAAGAAGGCAAGATTGAAATGGACGTTGTCCTGGACGGAGAGCCACCTGCGCCTCTTCAATTCACACTTATTTCCTCCATGATGAGACCAAGGGTTTTTAAGCGCGTCCTCACACAGGTGGCCGCTATGGGGGTAAAAAAAATCATAGTAATTAACTCATATCGCGTAGAGAAGAGTTTCTGGAAAAGCCCGGTGTTGGAAGAAGAGAGTCTGTACAAATATCTTGTTAAGGGGCTTGAACAGGGGCAGGACACCGTTGTTCCGGAAGTATTGATCCGTCCATTGTTTAAGCCTTTTGTGGAAGATGAACTACCTGGCATTATCAAAGGCACCCACCCACTTGTTGCCCACCCTTATGCATCAGAACTGTGCCCATACAATATTGGCAGGCCAGTAACACTTGCAGTCGGCCCTGAAGGAGGGTTCATTCCGTATGAAGTCGAGAAATTAATTGAGTGCGGATTTACTGCCGTCAATCTGGGAGAAAGAACCCTGCATGTAGAGAGCGCCATCTTCGGCCTGATTGGAAGACTGATGTAGATAGTCGTAGTGTGATCTAAGAGGTCAATCTCTCCACAAATACATACCACATTTAGTCTATTCTATTGCTTTAATAATCTCTTATCACTCACCATTCTCTCGTCTAAACTATAATGACACCAGGTGGCCCTCTCTTTTGTATTTAATATATACCTTGAGTGATTAAAATTATTTGTACACAAACCAGAGGCCCTGTTTCACTGTTCAGGTGCTTGTATTCGTTGAAGTTTTTCTCTTTCCGGGTTTAAATGTTCGTTTCTAAAATCAACAACAATACTAAGGCACAGTTTGTCTATATTATAAATGGAATGGTATAATCTCTGATCATGAAGTCTTACAAGTTCACGCGTGGATGATTCCTTGTGAGAATTCGCGGTGGCTATAATGCTGACGCCGAAAGGTTTAAGGATTACCACTGAAGCTATAATGCTTCTCTTTTCTCCTTCTATTACGGTTTCTCTTGCCAAAATATTTATTATCCAATCTGGGGCAATATCGGTCACGATAACACCGCCGTCACTCACAAATTCTTTCACTATGCCGTTTTCAATCAAACGTTTAATCTTCTGATCTCCTGAAACTGACAAATGCACTTTCATCTCTAACCTGGAAAGAACTTCTTCTCGAGGTAAAGCCGACTTTTTCTGTTTTTTATTTCCGGCACTATCAAATCCACCCTCCGATTTATTCTCTGACTTTACCGTAATCTGAGAGACGCCCTCTTCTTTAGAAGAAACCTGGCCTTTACGTTCTCCTCGCCCGGCCTTATCCAACTCGTCCACTCTTCTATTCTCTGCTTTTAACTGATCGCCGGAAGATTTTTTTTCTTGAGAAGCGGTCAGTCTGTTATGAGCATCCCGAAGGGCCTGGTACGACTCCAGGAGCAGACTCTCAACGCTGTTCCAATCGCATAATTCGCCATCCCTGTCACGCAATGTTGCTGCCTGCGCACGAAGCATGCCTGCACGCTCAAACATTGGTTGGTTTCCCCCGAAAACAACAGCATATAAATGTGCAATGAGTTTGCCTACCTCTTCGACACTATCTTTTCCAGGTGTACGTCTGGCGACCCACCAATCTAATTCTGCACCGGCGGCTTCTATCGGATCAAAATCGGCAACCAACTTATACTTAAGCTTGGTATATGCGTGTATAAGGTCTGGCAGAACAGTACGTCTGTAGTCGTCTCCGGTAGTTGTGAATGTCATCGCTGCGCGGGTAATATCTTCTCCGATATCCAGGGCCTCCACATAGGAAAGGTCGAACTGGCTGCGCAGAAGATCGACAAGTTCAACCCTGAGCACTATATGGTCTTTTGAATAATAGGCCTTCCACATATTATTTTCAGCTTCGGCAGCTTTGGCCGGATCTATCTTAAAACCGGTATCAGACCATATAGGTTGTAACACCAACGTGGAAAGGAACAACACGTAAAGCAAAACCAATGTTTTCAAGTATTTACGTTTACTCTTTTTAATTAGATTATCCATATGATCCCCCCCAGGTTTAAGTTTTATTCTTTCGCGTACCCTAACCTTCTCTGTTTCCTCAGATATCTCTCCATCTGCCAGTATTATTTCACTGAAATATTCTTCCCCTTTTTAATTCAACGATCTTCCATCTTATCTCTTTAACGATTGTTTCTCAGACTTACCGCAGCCATTTTCACTCTTTATCTGAGAAATGTCCACTTCTTTTCTTTCATTTTGTTGCCAGAAGGCATCTAACTCCTCTTTCTCCAGCGAGGCTAAAAACCGGTGTATTTTACCTGAGCCAGAAAAAACTTGCCTAATTCCATACTAGCTTTATAATCGATGCTTCCAAAATTTTCTCTTATTTTTTTATTCTCAACAAATGTTTAAAATGAAAAAACACCTACTACATATCGTAATCATATCATTTGCACTTCTTTCTGCTCCTGTTATAAAGGCAGAAGACAAGCCACAAATAACACTACGTTCGTCTTATAGAGACTTAATTGCGTTGCAAGTGCAGTATATCTCGAACATTTTTATCGTTAACAAACACAATTATGGATTTTATGGGCATAGCACAATCAATAATAGTTTTGAAAGCAAGTCTGTAAATGAAGAGAGTATTGTAATAGACCATGCAACAGGCTTGATCTGGCACCAGTCCGGCTCTGACGACGAGATGGATTGGCAAAAAGCGAAGCAATGGGTAAAAGATTTAAACGACAAAGGATATGCGGGGTATTCTGACTGGAGACTGCCAACTGTTGAAGAAGCAATATCATTGCTGGAGCCAAACATAAATCCTAGCAGCCTTTACATTGACCCTGCTTTTGATGCGAAACAAACCGGTATCTGGACGGGAGACGAAAACGACAGTGCTGACTATCTGGATGGCGCCTGGAGTGTACGTTTCATTGGCGGATACGGAGGTGGTAACGCATGCTGGGTTTACGATAATGCCAGCAATCGTGTTCGCCCAGTTCGCTCATTTGATAGTATACAGTAAGTAAACTGATCCTTATTTTTCACTTGCTTTTTTTATGATTTGTTATACAATCTTTCCGTGGTGTGTGTGGCTTTTGTGAGTATTTTTTATTCTATCTTTTTGATTTGAATTTTATTTTATTAGCATTTTAGGAATTTTAACATTTTTTGTTTTTTCTGATTTTGTTAGTGTAATGAGATGTTAGTTTGAAAGAACAGTCGCGCACACCACTGTTTCTTGTTTAGGGTTCGAGAAAAAATAACTTTACATTCTCGCATCCCATTTTCAGGCCATCTTCATTCGCCGAATGCTCAACGCAGCTTAGGCTGGGCTTGCGGTTCGGCTCATTCAGATCGACCAAATCTGACCTAAGCTTGAGCGCAATAGATTGTAAAGTTATTTTTTCTCGAACCCTTAATATGTGCTAACCGTCTCCCGCCTGAAAATGGTGATGCGTTTTTTAGCTTCTGCGCACGGCACACTCTTTTCCCGGCCAGTATATTCAAATTTTTTCTCTCTGTTACCTGCCTTTTTCTACTTTCGTTGTAGTCCTCTTTTTAATGTTTCTTTTTATTTGCTCTAGAGACCTGCCTGAAAGAACCTGCCTCATCGCCCAGAAACGAGGACTCTGGAATTTATGAGTTTGGGCTTTTTCGACTAATGAGTGAAACAGCTTGGCCTTTTCAACCTTTTCCTTCTCGCCAAGTGTTTTTAAATATACGGTTAATTTTTTGGGAAATTCTTCCACTGTTAACTGTTCTTCTTTCCAGACATCTCAAGAGCAAAGACTTTTACGTCATCTCCAGACATGCCTTCATTTTCTATATAAAATCCATCTTGAAACATCCACCATGTCCTACTCTTCTCCTGATCCGCCATAATTTTAACAGGATCAAGAGTTTGTATTTGCAATAAAGAGTTATATTTGGATTTTGACAGCTTGGTCTGGCTTATTTTCTTGCCGGCACTAAACTGATATTTTGTAGCGAAAGTACCGCTCTCTATAAAGCTACCCTTTTTCTCTTTTCTTATCATGACTGTACGATTGTAATAATTTTGTTTTACCTCATTCCGTTACAAATAAACATCAGTGATCCACAACTCCCTGATCTGTATATTACTACCTATTCCCCACCCCCTCCACCTCGATTATATGCCCGTTATAAACAAGGTTGATTTTTCTTCAATGATAAAGAGAAAAAAATACAGCATACATACTACTTAAGTAATCGCCAAAATCAAGTCTTACTTATGTATGCCGATCAAATGTACTATTAAATCTTATTAATTTATTGCCAGTGCTTGACAATACTATTCATCTACAACTTAATCAAGACAATAGTTTCTGTACAAACACAACTTACGGAAGTGGCTAGTCGCAGTTTAGGGTTCGCGAAAAGAGAAGAGAACATAGTCGCCTATTAAGGCAAATGCTACCAATCGATTGGGAAGAAGTCCTTTAAGAATTTTCCAACCCAATGCTTACCAGTAAGAATGCCATCAAAGAACGGGTCGCAAACTCTTGCTGCCCCGTCTACAATATCCAGTGGGGGTTGAAAATCATGCACGTCTTGTTTGAATTGAGAAAGTGCTATCGGGTCTTCATCAGTCACCCAACCGGTATCTACAGCATTCATAAAGATACCATATTTTGCAAAATCGCCTGCCGAGGTGTGGGTCAGCATATTTAAGGCCGCTTTCGCCATATTCGTATGAGGATGGCGATCTGACTTTTTAAACCGATAGAACTTACCTTCCACCGCTGTCACATTCACAATATGTTTCTGCCCGGTATTATCACGTTTCATCAAGTTGGCCAGTCGATTACACAGTACAAATGGAGCGACTGCATTCACCAACTGAACTTCCAGCATTTCCGGGGTCTCGATATCACCAAGCTTAAGACGCCAACTATTTGTTTTTCGCAAATCAACCTGTTGAAGATCCACATCAAGTTCACCCTTTGGAAATACTTCTACAGCGGCTATAGAGTTGTCAAAGCTATATGGAATCTGAGAAAGTTTTGCGGAAGCACGTAATCCGATTCCCGGGCCTTGTACGTGCCATGTCACTGGAAGAAGTGCGTCTTGTTCAGACCCATTCTGGCAAAGCGCTGTCAGTTGGTTTTTGCAAGCTTCATGGTTGTCCAGAAGAGCACGGACATCTTCTGACAAATGGTGTAACGGTTTTAATTCATTTTCAATCAGGTGCGCGTAAAACCCCGGAGGACGCCGAACAGTCTGTGCGGCATTATTGATCAGTATATCAAGACGGTCGTAGCTTTGTTCAATGTAACTGGCGAAGATTTCAACACTTGGGGTGTGACGCAGATCAAGTCCATGAATATGCAGGCGTTCTCTCCAACTAACGAAATCATCTTCTTTTGCAAATCGCAGTGCCGAATCAACTGGAAAACGAGTGGTGGCAATTACCGTGGCACCGGCACGAAGCAGCATCAATGCCGCATGGTAACCAATCTTAAGCCGCGACCCGGTAATCAATGCAACTTTTCCATGAAGCGACGCTGTTTGAAATCGTTTTCTATAATTTAAATCACCACACGGTTTACACATCGAATCATAAAAATGATGGAGCGTTGTAAACTCAGCTTTGCAGACATAACAATTATGTTCAGAACTCAACTCTTCCGGCTTAAGCCCTAACTCAATCCGATCCATTGGCAACTCTTTCGGTGCGCTGAACACATCTTTTAACCGGGCATCACGGATGCCGGTATTACGCCGTGCAATCCTGTCTGCTTTCTTTAAACCCTGGCTCTTCGCAATTTTTTCGTCTTTACGGCGCTTCTTTCTCTCTTTAGTTGATGGTCTCGCAATTTTACCCGCCGCAGTAAATAGTCTCTTTTTTTCCTGCTTGTTTAAAGAGACAAGCTGTTCACTATCCACAACTAAAGCTTCAAGGATTTCGATACAGTTATTTATCTCTTCCAATGTATACTTTTTATTTTGCATAATTACTTACTGTTTTGCATGGTAAGGTATAGACGCTCGACCTTGTTTCTTGCCCAAGGTGTTCTTCTCAGGAACTTGAGGCTGGACTTTACAGAGGGGTCGTTGTTGAAACACCTGATATCGATACGTATACCTAACTCGTCCCAGCCATAATGCTCGACCAGGCGGTTAACAATTTTTTCCAGAGTCACTCCATGCAGAGGGTTATTGGCTTGCTGTTCACTCATGTTTCGGGTGTAGTCATTCTAATTTTGTAGTTCTATTTCTCTTAATAGTACTGTCAGCCGGATTCCGCTCTTTTTATAACATCAACTGGTTTAATTTGATATGTAACTGCCCCTCTCGATAACTGACAGATAGTAGGTTAACATTTTCTTGACACAAATTATAGACAATTGTATATTGTGGGTACTTAAAATATTTTCTATGGAGAAACAATGAAAAGTACCCTTTTTGACATTAAGACGACCTCAGAAAAGCTAAAATTGTCTCCACAGCAAGTTAGAAATCTGTGCCGAACGGGTAAAATAAAAAGTGAAAAAGTTGGGAAATCCTGGATAATAAGAGAAGATAACGTCAATAAATATTATGACAACCATAGTTGTGGAGTCGCCGAAGACCAGGCAATCTATTCTTCCAATATTGATTTCCCATCTAAGATAAAACCTGTAGCCTTGAGTTTTTTCAGTGGAGCTATGGGCATGGATTTGGGATTAGAAAAAGCAGGCTTTGAAATTGCACTTTGTTGCGAAATCGATAACGCCTGTAGAAAAACAATATTAAAAAATAGGCCTAATGTCGCTCTGATTGGCGATATTCTTGATTATAGTGCCAGCCAAATAAAGCTTAATGCAGGCTTAAGCCCGGATGACGAGATTGATCTGGTTGTTGGAGGCCCCCCGTGTCAGGCTTTTAGTACCGCCGGAAAAAGAAAGGGTTTTGAGGATAGCAGAGGAAATGTGTTTCTTTCCTTTATTGACAAAATCATCGAACTTAAACCAAGATTTGCTGTTATTGAAAATGTAAGAGGTATTTTGTCTGCCCCATTAAAACATCGGCCCCATAATGAAAGGGGGAAAAATTTTGCCCCTCTTTCTGAAGAAGAGCTAAAAGGAGGGGCGCTCTATTTCATTATCCAAAAATTAAAAAAAGAAGGCTACGGCGTAAGTTTTAATTTATATAATTCTGCTAACTTTGGGACTCCTCAGAAGAGAGAGAGGGTCTTGATAATTTGTTCCCGTGATGGAAAAAGAATGCCCTATTTAACTCCTACCCACTCAGCAAATGGAAGTCACCGTTTGGAAAAATGGTCTACTTTTAAGGAGGCGGTAAAAGGGTTGAGGAAAAAGAGCCTTCACCATCTTGAGTTTCCATATAAGAGGATACAGTACTACAAGCTTTTGAAGCCTGGACAGCATTGGCGACATTTACCTGAAAGCTTACAAAAAGAGGCCCTAGGCGCTTCATATTATTCCGGAGGTGGAAAAACCGGATTCTTCAGAAGGCTATCATGGAATGGACCATCACCCACACTCGTAACCCATCCGGCAATGCCAGCAACCGATTTAGCCCACCCGACAGAAAACAGACCCCTTAGTATTGAAGAATATAAAAGGCTTCAAGAATTTCCGGACAATTGGCAAGTAGAAGGATCTTTAATAGAGCAGTATCGTCAAATAGGGAATGCAGTCCCTATAAGCCTGGGAATTGCAATAGGAAAGCTTTTAAGAGACCACATGGAGGGAAAAGAGATCAAGCTTTTTCCAAAATTTCCATACTCCAGATACAAAAACACTGATGATAAAAATTGGATAAAAGAATTTAATAAAAACAGAGGTCATAATTAGCAGCCAATTCCAAAAACTTAAGTAATTAGGTTTTTCAACATATCTCTTGTTTTCAATCCCACTTTCTGAAATGTTTCAAGAAGGGAGGAATATGTTCCTTCGCCTCCTATTAAATCCCAATACTCCTTCCCAATTAGAACACAATCATCTTTGATTATATTAAAAAGTTTATTAGGGATACTCCAGTTGTACTCTTTCTTCTCTTCCCCTCCCGGATTATAATAGAGGACGAAAAAAGGGTAATATTCAGGATTGTGCCCTTTAATTAAGAGCATATCTTTTTTCGCTATTTGAGTTTGATCAAGGTTTGGTTTAACTGTTTTCAATGAGAAAAAATACTCTTTCCCCTCTTTTTTTACCCATAGATCGGAGATAATGCGTTCAGCAATATAGTCACCTTTTTTAAAAGCAGAAATTTTGTTTATCTCACTGCTCCAGTTAGGAGTACTTTCTCCAGCGCGCAAACGGTTCAAAATCCTCGTGATCTCATCTTGCGCGCCCTTGTTTATATTTACCATTGTCTCTTTCTGTCTGACAGCTTCTGCACCGGTAGACAAGGCTATTTCTCTTGATATCTCTTCAATGGGCCTTTGACCAAAGGAAGTTGAGAAAGACCTTTCAAAAGCGGCAGCGGCATTAAGTTCTTTGGTCAGCAATGCTTCGTGAAATGGTTTGTGTTGGATGTTTTTTGCAGTCCTCTTTATGGCATTAGTGACGCACTCCAGGAGAATTGTCTCTATTCTTGCTATTGTAACTTTATCCATGGCCATGTTTTAATTCCTTCTCAATCTTGCTGATTGCTTTTGAAATATTGCTTTTTTAAACTCATGCTCCCAAATTCTTATGGTTTTCATGCCGAGTTGGCTTGTACTTATATTCTGTCCGAATTTTAAATGCTACTTTCTCTCCTCTCTCTTTTCAATTGAATTAAATAATATAATTGCATATTAAAAATGCTTAGCACAATATAACCAGGTGACTGTTAAGAATACACTTGAAACAATTCAGATATACTATAAAATCCGTTATCGTACGGGGGCCGTATAAGCACTTATTTACGACAAAGAATGATCGGCTGATAAGTAGATACTTTGGAAATCCACATCTTGAAATGAAGCTTTTCAAAAGAGTGTGAGATATGGAGAGAACTCAAATATGGCTCAAGCATTAGATAAAATAACGATAAAGGGCTTTAAGTCGATTCGAGCACTTGAAAACTTTGAACTTACGAATCTTGGTACTATAAAGGTGGCACTGCAGGATGGTGGAATCTAGGAAGCGGACATGCAACTCCTGAATTACTAAAAGATAAGGATGAAAGAGGTGTTTATGGAAGCCGCAACGTTGCGGCTCATATTTATGAAGCTATTTCTTCATGGAAAATCTATCATTTTCACGATACCAGCAAAGCTGCTCCGATGCGCCGTTTTGAAACGATTGACGATAATAATTATCTGAGATTTGATGCGGCTAATATTGCCCCATTCTTGCTTAGTTTGAAGAACAACGAAGACAATTCTTATAACCAAATTGTGGATACGATTCGTTTGGTTGCCCCGTTCTTCAACGATTTTATCCTAAAACCAAATGAAAATGAAAAAGTTCGACTCCAATGGAAACAGAATGGTTCCGACTATCCACTTAAACCACACCACCTGTCCGACGGCACACTTCGATTCATCTGTTTGACAACTGCTTTGCTACAACCCGAGTTGCCATCAACGATCATTATCGATGAACCGGAATTGGGCTTACATCCATATGCCATCGAGATTTTGGCTGAGTTGATTACGTCTACATCCAAGAAAACACAGCTTATTGTATCAACACAGTCACAATCTCTCGTCGACTATTTTGAACCGAATGACATTATTGTCGTGAATCGAGAAAAAGGAGCATCTGTTTTTAACAGACTGATCAAAGACAAACTTACTTCCTGGCTTGAGGATTATTCTCTGGGAGATCTCTGGCGAAAAAACATTGTCACTGGAGGCCCTGCTCATGAATCATCTTTTTCAATTGAGCGCTCTTCCCTGGGCTTTTTGCTTCGACGACCCGGCTTTGCCAGGATTTCCAAATAAAAAGTCTCGAACTGTTTTGATTCGGCATGGTCAATGGATTTATTAATGTCGGACACGTGAGCAACCTCACTACTTGCCTCATCAACACCTATCCGGCAATCAAAATCCCAGAAATCGGCTCCTTCTGGCAGGCTCTTTCTACGTTCTCTTCTTAGATATTTTCCAACTTCATGTTTGATGGCTGCAACAAGGCGGGGAACTTTGATCTTTGGGTGTGTCAACTTAAATGTTTTTTTCATGGTGTTCTCAAATGGGAATAACTGGTATTTAAAATCTTTAACAACAACAGAAACGGGGTCAATTCATTGCCATTGACGGCCAAGACTTTCCGGCCCTGGTAACTGTCAACGATAAAGAATTGACCCCATTTTTACAACTCTTTCTTTTGGAGTGCAGTAACCGTGTTACTGCTTGAATACGCATCATCACGGATGACGCACTCCATATTTTGCCCACCTTAATTTGGCGACATTGCTTCCGAGTGGTGCTGTAACGGCACTGTTCATATACAGCCGCACTTTATGGCTATTCTATGTTCGCTCCAACGACAGCGGCCATCTGCATCATATTGATAGTCTGGCCCTCTTTCAGTTTTGTAAGGTCAGTGAGCTTACCAGATTTGCTTTTGGATTTTGTGTTCTTGAAGATCGCAAGCAATTTAGCATCCGCGACAATGTACTTGCCCGCGTTCTCAGGTTTTCCATTTTCGCTCTTTGTCTGAAGTTTCTTTGCTTTAATATAGTCCCATAGCTTTTTGGTAATTTCCGTCCTGGGAAGTTCAGTTTCTCCTAGAAACTCTGCCAACTCTGCTTTCAGCGTTACCGGTTTACTTAATCCTTTTGCTTCTGCCATTTACTACTCCTTTATATAAAGATTTAAATTACCTCGAAGGCAGTTTTTCTGCCAGTTTTGTTTTCTCCGCAACTGTCAAATATACAAGTATCATGTTATTAGAAACAGACGGATACCATTTATTTCTAATAACATAGATGGTTTATATTACTTTAAAACAATTTTACAAGCAAAATCTCTCATAAGCTTGAACAAAAATTTGACTTCTACCCAGATAAAAAATATGATATGCTCCATATTAATCAAAAAAAAGTATTTTTCTCAACGAAACACACTTGAGATATGCCAGCTATTTTATAAAATCCGTTACTGTATAGATACTATAAAATAACTTGTTTGTCCCTTTGTAATTTACCCATCCTAAGTTGTTTTCCCAACTAAAGGAAAATTTGGTCTTTCAAAATGAAAATCCATTGGACTGATGCCTCGCTTATCGCTTGTTTTCGTGATGGTGAAATTGTCATCTGTATGAAGATCGGTGCTGAATTACGCTTTCCTGTGGCAAAGAATCTACGCCTTGCTAAAGGAACCGCAAAGCAGTTGAACAATATTGAGATTTCGCCATTCGGTATCCATTGGCCTGATTTAGATGAGGATCTTTCATTTCGAGGGATTGCAGATGGAGACTACGGACAACTCCGAACAAAGAGTGATGACAGAATTCCTTCTTTTGGAGTGCAGTGACCGTGTCACTGCTTTTTGATACGCATCATCACGGATGATGCACTCCATATTAACAGCTTATAATGACTTATACTCTTCCAGTAATTTTCTGAATTTATCAACGGTCACTTCATACACCTTTTTGCCAGTCAGATCAACTCCGGCATCTTTGAGTATTTCGAGTGGTTCTTTGTGTGAACCTGCTCCCAGAAATGTCAGATAATCTTGAACTGCTCCAGCCTCGCCTGAGCTCACACGCTCAGCCAGGGCAATAGCAGCAGAGAGACTGGTAGCATATTTGTAGACGTAAAAAGCGTTGTAGAAGTGTGGGATACGTGCCCACTCGCAATGTAACTGCTCATCGATAACCATTCCGGCGCCCAGATAGGCTTCAAGGTTCTTTTTGTAGAGATCAGTGATACTTTTTGCTATCAGCACCTGGCCAGATTCAGCCATTTCATGGATCTCTTTTTCAAAACTTGCAAACATAGTCTGGCGGAAGAAAGTTGCTTCAATCCGCTTCATGTTATGATACAGGAAAAACTTTTTCTCTTCACGGGAGACCGCAATCTTAGACATATGATCAAACAAGAGCGCTTCGTTAAATGTCGAGGCGATCTCTGCCAGAAAGATAGGGTTCTGGTAGTAAATATACGGTCGGTTTTCAATAGAGTAATCTCGATGCAGACAATGGCCAAATTCGTGTGTAAATGTAGAAACATCAGAGAACTTTCCCGTGTGATTCAGAAAAACCAGTCCACGACTCACGTAACTCCCCCAGGAAAATGCACCCGATCTCTTACCAACAGATTCAAATACATCAATTACACGTGCGTCTACTGTAGCATCGTACTTTCCTAAATATTCTGGGCCAAGGGGGCCAAGTGACGTACGAACAAGGGCAATTGTCTCCTCATAAGAATACTCCTTATTAACATCAGCAACCAGCGGAATATAATTATCATAAAAGTGCAACTCATCAACACCAAGCGCCTCCCGTTTCAGGGTATTAAAATCACTGACCACATCAATGCTCTCTTTTACAACCTCAACCAGATTAGTGAATACTGTAGTTGGAAGGTAATCCGGAAACAGAGCATTTTCCAGCATCGACTCGTAGTTACGGACCTTCGTCAGTTTAATGTTTGCAAGCACAGTTGCAGCATACGTATTTGCCAGTACGTCTATATTCTGTAAGAATGGTTTGTAATAGTACTTAAATGCCTTTTGCCGGAGTTCACGGTCAGGTGATTCTAAGATTTGGGCATACTTTGCATGGGAAAGATGGATCTCTTCTCCCTCGTGTTCAAATACCTCAAATGAGATGTTGTTATCATTAAAGGCTGAAAAGATATCATCAGGCTTTCCCAGAGCTATTCCAAGTTCTGCCAATACAGTCTCTGACTCTTCAGAAAGGATATGTGGATTGTATCTGGCATATCCATCCAGAAAGAAACGATACCCTGACAATTGAGAATTTTCATCTATTAATTTATCGATATCTTCTTCTGACAGAGAGGACAACTCTTTTTTCACGAAAACAGTTTCTGCCGATATCTTTGAGACAAGCAGTTCTATCCGGCCTCTCATCTCTTCGTATGCTGTGTTACTGGTATCTTCAAAAAAACGTACATTCGCGTATACATATAAATTTTCTTTAACGATAGAGAAGTCGATATAAGCCTGCATGAACTGTTCGAGCTTACTGGAATCAGCCAATGATCCCTTGAACTCCAGGAGTGCAGATAGTCCTTTCTCCACCTTCCGATAGTCCTGTTCCCAACAATCATCGGATTTGTACAAAACAGACAGATCCCACTTATATTTATCTTCTATCTCGTCTCTGGTTTTATTCTTATTCATATTATTAAATTATTTATCACACAAAGGTAAGGTACGACATCATGCCTTAAGTTACCAATTTCTGTTTAAAATCCCGGTAGTGTCCCCAGGTATTCCCAACCGGTACATTTCCAGTTTTTTGCTTCAAATGTTTTCGTAGCACATTCCTGGAAGATAACATGTCCGGCTTCTTTGAAAAACCCCTTTCCGTCGCCACGAGGGCTAAAGAGGATTCTAACTGTTGCTTTCCGGAAAGTATTACCGATAACACTGGCAGTATACTGAGGATATTCTATTGATGCCACTGCGCTATCAGGCTCAACTACACCGTCATCGTCTACAAAGGCACCGGCATTAGAGTAATAGTAGACCCACTTACTGTCCTTTCCAATATGACGGAGGTGAAGCCTGAATGTCTTTTTGCCTCTGTCAATATCTCCTACATAAAGCTGTCCTCCATCCATAGGGGAAAGAGTGGCTGCCATTCTGAATGTAGGATCCGGTTTATTCAATTCACTCGCAAAAATTTGTAGTGACAGGAATAGCCCTAGCATATAAACAGCACAAATTATTGATAATCTTTTTACAATCATAAATTTTACCTTTATTTAAAATGGAATTGATCAGAGGTCTGCCACTTCTGCAAACAAGCAACAATTATATTAGAGTGGGTCTGTTTTGCAATATAAAACCTTATGTACACATCTTCCTGTTAAGCCACCTATTTCAAAACAGCATCTCAGCGGCAGGGGATGAAACGTACCATGGTTTTTTTGTTCCTGATGACTTCCCCAAGAAGATCAATAGTACGATCAATCTCTTCCATCGTATTGCCAAGTCCCAGCGAGAAACGTAGAGCACAATGCGCCTCTTCTTCGGAAAGCCCCATCGCCAGTAAAGCGTGTGAAGGCTTAGGTGAACCTGCCCGACATGCTGACCCGGAAGAGAGGCTGACACCTTTCTGATCCAGGGCGAGAACCACCGACTCTCCACGAATACCGGGAAGTGTCATATTTAATGTATTTGGTAGCAGTGCCTCCGGGTTTCCGTTAAGCTTTGCGTCTGCCATTAATTCACGTATGCCTGCTTCCAGCTTATCACGCATCCTTTTAATCCTGTCCATTTCGTGGATTCGTTGAACTGCCAACTCTGCGGCCTTACCCAGCCCGACAATCCCCAACACATTTTCTGTTCCGGCACGTATCCCGTTCTCCTGCTTTCCACCACTTACCAGGGGCTCCAGAACAACATCTTTACGAATATACAGTGCTCCAATACCTTTCGGACCGTATAATTTATGTCCGGACATTGTGAGTAAGTCCACACCGAGAGCTTCTACGTCTATCGAAATCTTGCCAATCGCCTGTAC
Source organism: Candidatus Scalindua sp. (assembly GCA_021777035.1). Lineage (GTDB taxonomy): Bacteria > Planctomycetota > Brocadiia > Brocadiales > Scalinduaceae > Scalindua. The sequence continues at coordinate 18,754 of JAIQZR010000083.1, forward strand.
ACAATCGGAATGAAATAGAACGTTACGTTCCTTCGTAATCCTGACCAGCTCATCTATCGGGTTAATTGAACCGGTCTCGTTATTAGCCATCATCACACTTACTAGACTTGTTTTGTCCGTAATTGCGGATTTCAAGTCTTCAGGATTAAGTCTCTTCGTTTTATCAATCTCAAGGTATGTTACTGTAAAGCCATGCCTTTCAAGCCACTGACATGTATCTATAACAGATGGATGTTCTATTGAAGTGGTAATAATGTGATTTCTTGAGTTCCAGTTTGCGAAAGCTACTCCCTTTATAGCAAGATTATTGGCCTCTGAGCCACTACCGGTAAAGGTAATGCGCCGTGCGGTACAATTGAGCAATTGGGCAACACTCCTTCGAGCGGCCTCAACTGCAAATCGTGCGTCCTTTCCCTCAGTATAGATGCTGGATGGATTTCCATGGCCACTTTCAGCAAACCGGAGCATGATCTCCTTAACTTCCGGATCAATAGGAGTAGTAGCATTATGATCAAGATAAATCCGCTTCTCAACATGCTGAGGCCCTGAGTCTGTTTCTATCATCCCGGCAGTATCGCTATATTCGCCTGAATCTACAGCAAGCGCTTTCTCGCGCGCTGTTACTTTGACTACTTCACATAAGAGTGTCTTATATACGGGAAAGCCTGAGATCGGGTCATAGCGCTGGAGATCGGTCAATTCATTTACATTGCAATTCCGCCACTTCTCCGGCCCTATGGGGCCGCCGCCACCCATATTTGCATCAATGGCACCTTGAACAATATCATCAGTAACCAGTGCGCACATAGTAACTTTACCACGCTTTGTCGTGATATCAACGAGGTCTCCGCTTTTTATACTACGCATTTCTGCATCTACGGTGTTGATCGTTACTGTAGGCTCAGGTCTCTCTTTTAGAAGCCCTGAGATACCATGATGTTGTGAACGGAAATCCGTAGTTACACGTGATCCTGAGTTGAATACCAATGGAAATTTCTCTGCAAGATCTGGCTGTGTATGAGGGCCTTCACCAGGTTCTGTATATACGGGCAAAGGGTCATACCCATGCTCTTCAAGTATTGTAGAGGCTATCTCAAACTTTCCTGTCGGGGTGTCAAAACCAGGCTTACCATCAGCACGCAACAACCCCTTTTCCCATTTCTTGTACTGCGTCAAAACTGTTGGAATCTGCACTGTTCCATTTGCATTCCAAACATCTTCCGGAGTGAAACCAGAACCTTTTAATGCATGACGAAGGAGTTCTTCTTCATTCGCAGGGTAAAGATGTCCATACCCAAGACGTTCTGCAAGTTCTGACAATATAAAGAAATCATTGCGGGCCTCGCCTACAGGTTCAACAATCTTTTCCCTGATTCGAAAGATCGGGCCATAAGTCATATAAGACTCAATTTCATACATAGTAGTTGCGGGAAGGACTATATCAGCATAAGCCGCATCTGCCGTCAACTGGCGATCGATAGACACAAGAAAATCAAGATTATTCAGTGTTTTTCGCCAGATAGCAGGTTGGGGCCAAGAGGTAATAATTGATCCTCCAAGAACGATGAGAGAGCGGATAGGATAAGGTTTGCCTTCGAGGACAGATTCCGGTAGTGAGATTGCGTGGGACTCTCCACGATATTCACTGTAAACAGGAAACCTCTCTCTTCCCAACGCTTTTCGTACGTCAGGATTAGGTATATGATCTTCACGGTTTATAGGAAAGTTGTTCTCTTTCATCGTAAAACAACGTCCACCAGGAACATCGAGTTGTCCTGCAAGTGCCCAGAGAACCATTGTTGCCCGTATTGCCTGCACACCACTGTCACTATACTCAAGTCCGCTATACATAATTGGTGACGCTCCGTTTGCCTCTGCAATTCTTCTGGCAAGAGATCTGATTGTCTCAGCAGGAACACCCGTAATGCTTTCTACAGCATCCGGCCTGAAGTGTTGAACATATCTGGCGAGGTCATCGAATCCAATCGACCAGTTTTTTACAAAGTCCTCATCATACAGCTCTTCTTCGATAAGGACATTGCACATGCCGAGAGCAAGGGCACCATCAGTTCCTGGACGTATCGAGATCCACTCCGCATTGGTAAGTTTTGCAGTCATAGTCCTTCGTGGGTCGATTACAACGACCTGTGCTCCCTGTTTCTGCGCACTGACAATTCTATTTAGATCAAGCGGTGGGCAATCGGTAGCAGGGTTAGTCCCCCAGACTACTATCATCTGGGCATTCTCAAGATCTGAAAACATATTAATCAGCATCCCACCCATAGTGATATGAGGGGCGATCATCGCAAATGAAACGTAACAGAGCGCCCCCACGCCCAGAGTATTCGGCGAACCGAATGGAAACAAAACGCTTGACGCGGATGATACGGCCACACCTTTTGGCTGAAAGACGTCGCACATGGCAAGCTCAAAGCTTCCTCTTCCGGTATATATAGCGGTGGCCTCCGGCCCTGACTCTTCCTTAATAGTATTGAGGTTTTCAACAATAATGTCATATGCACTATCCCAGGAAATTCTCTCAAACTCATATGTTCCCTTTGGGCCCTTTCTCCGCATCGGATAGCGAAGTCGGTCTTTAGAATAAACTATTTCGGATGAGTGTTCACCGAGTTTGCAGATCATCCCTAAATGAGAGCCCTCATCAGGACGTACTTTGTTAATCATACCCTTCTTGTCATAGGTAACAGTAACCCAGCAACCGGCAGGACAGATGCCACAAATTGCATGTTTGTCATTAATCTTTGATTTGGATTTCATATGAATTTAGCCTTCTAAATTTATCAATCAGCAGCCGGAGCAAACAGATTAAGACTGAAAAGCTGTTCGTCGTCAAACCATTGTTGTTCAACGTAAAGGCCGGTCTCTTCCGCTAATCTATTAATATCACCAAGCGAATACTTGAAGGAGTGTTCCGTATGGATAGTTTCATTTGTTGTAAAAGGAACCTCTAAATCCAGTCCACTAATAAAGACCTTCTGGTCAATATTACTGACCAGATACATTTCGATCCTTCCAATCTCCTCATTGTAAATTGCTTTGTGAGCAAAGTTCTCTAGTTCAAAATCGCCACCCAGTTCTCTGTTCACATGTGTTAGAAGATTCAGATTAAATTCAGCAGTGATTCCTTGTGTATCATTATAGGCATTTTCTATAATAGTTTTATCTTTTTGCAAATCAATACCAACTAAAAATCTGTCATTAGGATGCATTGTATCTTGAATGTGCTGCAGGAGAGCAGTAACTTCTGATTTCTCAAAGTTACCGATACTTGACCCTAACCATGTAATGAGATTCTGTTGCTCTTTCCGGATATCCAGATGATCAATTCCTTCGTTGTATCTAGCAGCAATTGCATTGATTTCTAGATCAGGGTATTCCTTGAGCAGAGAATAAGAACTCTCTTCCAGCATCTGATGGGATACGTCTATAGGTGTATAATGGGCTAACCGCTGTCGTTCAAGAAACGTCTCTATCAGGATCCTTGTTTTTGTAGAACTCCCACTACCTAACTCTACAAGAACTGTTTCTGCAGAAAATTGAGAGACAATGTCCTTTGCGTTTGTTTCAAGAATATCTGTTTCTGTTCGTGTCAGATAGTACTCCGGAAGTTCGCAGATCTTTTCAAACAACTGAGATCCAATATGATCATAGAAATAGACAAAAGGAAGGTGTTTAGACTCCGATGTAAGTCCGATTTTAACATCTTCGGAGAAGTTATTTATGAAAATTTCCTTGTCGGCTGTTATAAGTGAGAATCGTTCTTCAATTCCTGAAAGCGTCACTTCATTTTTCTCCTTTCTGAAATCATTGTTATTAAACAGCTATTTTACAATACACTCTATTTGAAAACCAAGAAAACTTATTTTTTTTTAAACGTTTTAGTTTAAAGCACCTAATAAAATCAAAAAGCTCAGGATAGAGGCTTTAAACGCAGACCCTTTGGGACGAGAAATCTCTCTATAACCTCAAAACAACCTTGCACGATAAGAGCAAGAACTCCTGCCGGTACGGCCCCCTGAAGGATTAGTGATATATTATCCAACCTGATACCGGTAAGAATCAGTTGCCCATAACCACCGGCACCGATAAGCGCGCCTAATGTTGCCGTTCCTACATTTATTACAGCAGAGGTCTTAATGCCTCCAAGAATAGACCGAGATGCCATCGGCAATTCAACCAATCTAAGCCTCGCGCCCGATGGAAGTCCAAGTGCTTCCGCAGATTCCCGTATCTGTGGACGAATATCATGAATGCCTGTATAAGTATTTCTGACAATCGGCAAGAGACTATAAAGAAAGAGAGCCATAATGGCAGGAGGCCCGCCTATACCCAGTAATGGAATCATAAAAACAAGAAGGGCCAAAGAAGGAATAGTCTGGATGATACCAACAGTACCCAGGATAACCTGTCCCAATCCAGGCATCTTTGCAGAGAGAATACCCAGTGGTATTGAGATCATGATGGCGGCTGATAATGAGACCACAACAAGGAAAAGATGTTCTCCTGTATGACGCAACAGACGTTCAATTGTAGTTTCTTCGTAAGATTCGGTCTCCAGAGAGAGACTCCCTGACAGAAAGTCAGAGGCAATCTGACTTTCCGATACCATTTCCAAGTTGGCACGGGAATTCATATCGATCATTTTTGATTCAGGAATTTTGTTCTCAATATTTTTTAGAGCAATTACCACATGCGGAGTACGTTCTTCCAAATCTATCCGATACAGGATTACGGCATTGTACTCAGGAAAATGATTCAGATCATCCTCCAGTAACCGCAAGTTATAATACTGGATCTTGGCGTCTGTTGAATAGGTATCAATCACCTGAACCGTACCTTTTTCCAGGCCACGATAGGCGAGGTCATGATCCATGCCTCTTACATTCTGTTGAGGCAGATTGTAATCTTTCCGCAGGGTTGGCCAGCCGTCTCCTCGATCCATAAATTCATTACCAAAGCCAAATTTTAAATCAGGGTGTCGGCGTAAGTCTGAGATTTTTTGGATCTTCAAACGCTCCGCAACTTCCTTTTTCATACCAATGGCGTAGGTGTTGTTAAAGCCCAATGGTTTTGTCATCTTAATACCATGCTTGATCAGGGCTTGCCGGATCTCATCTTCACTATGTACTTCCTCACCTGCAAGGATTTCTTCGCTGATCGTACCTGAATATTCAGGATAAATATCAATCTCGCCTTTTATTAAGGCATTCCACAGTACACGCGTGCCTCCCAGCTCCTTTAAATAAACAGGCTGTTCGCCAGTGCTCTTTATCAGATGGGTCACTATCTCACCTAGAATTACAGATTCAGTAAACTTTTTAGAACCAATCTTGATCTCCTGTGTGGAACTATGTGCTGCAAGAGAAAAGAAATTTGCAATGATAATATTACACACAACCAGGTGTATGATGATAAGGTATGTTTTCACCTGGAATCCTTTCTCATAACATCTAGAGGGCTTCGCTGAGCATTGATAAACCTGGTAACAAATGCATCGGCTGGTGATTGTATGAACTCTTCCAGTGTGCCTTTCTGTAGAACCCTCCCATCCTTCAACAAGGTGATGACATCTCCAAAGAATCCGGCTTCTGCTATATCATGAGTTACCAGGATAACTGTTTTGCCAAGTGCCTGGAAGATCCTTTTCAAATCCACCTGAAGATCAGCCCTTATCATCGGGTCAAGGGCGCCAAGGGGTTCATCCAGCAGAAGCACGTCCGGATCTAACATGAGGGCCCGCATCAAACTCACTCGCTGCTGTTGGCCACCGGAAAGCTGTACGGGAAAACGTTCAAGTCCTTCAGATGGAAAGTGCGTCAGTTCGGCTAGCTCATTCAACCGTTCTTTAATCCGTTCATCACTCCATCCCAGGTAGCGTGCCATCAGCGCCACATTGTTATATGCGGTAAGGTGTGGAAAAAGGCCTCCCTCCTGAATAACGTAACCCATCTTTCGTCTTAAGGAAGTCACAACATCAGGAGTAACCCTGGTCCCTTCAAAATACACAGATCCACTGTCTGCCTGTATAAGGCCGATGATCAGCCGAAGTATCGTTGATTTTCCACAGCCGCTCTGACCGATGAACACCGTTGTTTGACCGGCAGGAATCGTCAAATCAATGGAATGAAGTGCTGCGGTTTGACCGTAAGCTTTTGAAACGCCCTTTATTTCAATCATTAAGAAGGTAGCCTTTTTAACTAATCATTCTTGCCTGGTTATGTGCCTGATATGTTGTCATCATTTTATGATACAATGAGTTGTAATTTCAATGTAATTCTGGTCATTATAATTGTTCACGTACTGCATTGACATCTTTTACGATTCTGACATCGTTCTTGTTTAACACTATACACATGCCAGGTGTACGCAGGTGGCAATACAGAGATAACGTATCCTCCTTTTTGTTCATAATTCAAACTACCTACAACTGCATCCTTTCATTTAATCTTGTAACAACGCAAATAATTTAAAAGTGTAAACTATAATTACTATAAACTTCTGTGTTCAGCTTTATTAATTCGGTATCTTTTTTGCTTTCTCCTGTTATAGAGCACTTACTCTAATTTTTATTACCTAAAGTTTATTTAGACAATAACCGATAATGATATCAATTAGTGTCCATATTGAATCTTACCGAAAGTGCCTATACACTAAATAGTTAACACATTGCTCGATTATATTAGAAGCTAACCAAAGTAGCTTAAAAGGAATTACTAAGGACTCGTAGTGCAAAAAGTAGTTGTATAAAAAATATACAATATATACTTAATAAAGTCAGTAATATTTCTTAGGAGGGGGAAAATAATGACTATCGGCAAAAAGTTTATACTAGTATTTTCAATATTCTTAGCAACGGTATTAATTGGCGCATTCTTTGTTTTTAAAACTACAAGAGAACAGCAGTCTGACTTGAAAATTGTTAATCTGGCGGCACGGCAGCGTATGCTTACACAGAAATATTTTAAAGAGTACATTAATGAATTAATACCTCTTCAGGTTCGTCACAGCACAAAAAAAGCCGCCGAGATTGCAACCATTCAGATTGTAGAGGATCGCAAACAGTATACAAAGAATATAATCGGAAAGCTCAAGAAGGACGGAGTAACCAACGTACATCCAAACAGGAGCTACGCGAACCTGGATGGAGGTATTCCCCTTCCGGCCACCTTTGTGCAGGAAGTATCAAGTGCGATCAATGAACATGGTGTGTACAGTTACGACCTCCTGAGTAAGTGGAATATAAATAAGGAGAAAAATCTGGGCACAGATTTTGAAAAAGAGGCATTCGATTTCTTATATCAAAAAGAAGGAAAAGAATTTTCGCGTTTTATGGAACACAAAGGTCTTTTTACGCTTCGCTATGCGACACCTGATATCGCGAATGCCAAGGCTTGTGTAAAATGCCACAACTCCCATGAAGAGAGCCCGAAAAAAGATTTCAAGTTAGGAGATGTCATGGGCATCCTCATCGTCAATATTCCTATAGGTACTATAAGCGCAAAGACGGAGGCATTTTTTGCCGATTCAGGTGACGGGGAATTTGGTGAAGACACCTTCCTCAAGACAAAAAAGATATTTGATATTACGCTCGGAGCACTTATTAACGGTGGGAAAGTACCTCTAGACATGGAAATGACAAAATTCACGACACTTCCAACGTGTGATGACCGCCCGATTCTTGCCAAATTAATTGAGGCTAGAAAGCTTTGGGATACTACGCAAGAGGACCTGAAGGTGCTTCTGGGTGCTAAGACAAATTCAGCGGAGTATATAGTTGCATATGATGATGCATTCACCAGCGCGAATTCCACGATGGATGCTATTAATGGCGCAGCAGCTCTATATCAGGTAAAGTCGAAGGCAAAAATGTCGATGCTGCTAAAGATACAGACGCTTTCTGTAATAATTGTCTGTACGGTAATCGGCCTCGGCTGGTTATTCTTTGCACGTCCATTAATAAGATTCCTGAGCGAGCTCGTCGCAAGTTTAGCAGATGGTTCCGAGCAGATTGCCTCGGCATCTGAAGAACTCTCTTCTGCAGGGCAGTCCCTTGCAGAGGGTTCATCAGAACAGGCATCCTCTCTTGAAGAGACATCGGCATCCATGGAAGAGATGTCCTCCATGACGAAAAAAAATGCGGAAAATGCAGAGGAAACGTCGAAATTGGTAGACGTGTGTATTGTTGGCGCAGAAAACGGTAACAAAGCGGCTGCGGAAGTGAGTAATTCAATGGAAGAAATAGCTGCCAGCAGTAAGAAGATAGCTGAGATTACGAAGATAATTGACGGTATAGCATCGCAGACCAATGCACTGGCACTTAAAGCCGGGCACGACACATCTCAGATCATTATGCAAGGAAATAGCTTTGCCGTGGTTGCAAAAGAGGTCAGAAACCTTGCGAATAAGAGCACGGCTGCGGCAAAAGAAACCAGGGTGGTAGTTGAAAGTTGTATTACCAATGCAGAAAAGCTTGGGGATGAAACAAATAATAACGAAGAATTTAAGGAAAACATTAAAAAAATTGCCAGAGGAATCAAGGAGATAGAAACCATAGCATATCATACTAACCTCCTGGCCCTTAATGCTGCGGTTGAAGCAGCCCGTGCAAGTGACAACGGAGAGAAATTTGCAGCTGTCACAGAAGAAGTAAGTAATCTTGCTAACAGGAGCGCAGATGCAGCAAAAGATACTTCTATCCTTATAGGTGAATGTGTTCAAAAAGCAGGTGATGGGACCAGGATTGCGGCTAAATGCAAAGAGGATACGGAAAATATTGTTAAGGACGTTAAAGAAGCATCTGTTCTGACAAAAGAGATAACTGAAGCATCTGCTGAACAATCTGAGGGCATAACTCAGGTTAGCATCGCAGTACAGCAGATGGACCTGGTTACACAGCAGACAGCGGCAAACGCTGAAGAGACAGCATCAGCAAGCGAAGAATTAGCGGCACAGGCTCAAACAATGAAGGAACAAATTCATTTATTAGCAGTACAGGTTGGTGGCAATGCCAACGGAAAACTACGTAAACACATACATGCTAATCCTGAAAAAAAACATACACAAAAGGAGAATCATAAAGCTGGAGATCAGACACAGGAACAAGAGATTAGCGGCAAGAAAATGAGAGGCAAAATAGTTTTCAAATTACTTCTTTCGCCAATTTATATTTTGAAATCAATTGTCAAGCTGAGAAAGCGCAATGAATCCGAGAAAGGAATCAATTCAGGAACTATGAGTTCACCTGAAACTGCTCCTGACATTAATAACAAAGCGAGAGAAAATGGCAATGGTAATGGCAACAAGGAAGGTGTTCACATCGAAACAATCTCGAACGACAGTTTAATTCCAATGGGTGAGAATAGGATTCCTGAGCATGACGAACGTTTTAGTGATTTTTAATTAATTATGATTTCTCACGAAGTTACAAGAAATATGACTGTTAAATTTACAACCAAAATTGTTGAAAGTTTATTATGTTATAACCGGTAACTGTTCCCGACAGTCCTTCACCACTATATAACTTCCCCAGGTGGTGAGGGGCTAATTGTCGGCTTGTATAATGGAAATGCATTGCTAGCATGGATTTTACTTAGACACCAACATCTAACAGCGCCTTCCCATAGATTTTATGCACGGAGGTTAACGCCAAGGGAATTATTGAGATTTGCGAGAATTTTTTCCTGCAGGACATCTACTTCTTCGTTCTTCAAGGTTTTATCATTTGCTCTGAATATAATCCTGAAGGCAATACTCTTCCTGCCCTTCTCAATCTGCTTGCCTCTGTATACGTCTAAGAATTCTATATCATCGACATAGTCCATTTTAAGAGATTCGATGCATTTTTTTATATCTGCCCAAGTGACATCCTCATCACTTACAACTGCAAGATCTCTTGTCACGATGGGAAATGATGGTATTTTTCGGTATGAACTTTCAAGGTTTGTTTTGTCTATCAGTACGTTATAATCAAGCTCTGCCACGCACGGTTTGCTTCTGAAATCATAATCACTAATTACTTCTCTACTTAATTCTCCAATAAATCCCAGAACACTGTCTCCAAGCCTCAGCTCTGCAGAT
>JAIQZR010000084.1 GCA_021777035.1 Candidatus Scalindua sp.
TTCATATTCACCGAATTTAAATTTAATCGAAAGGCTTTGGAAGTTTTTTTATAAAAAGACGTTGTATAACAAATACTACGAAACTTATGAAGAGTTTAAAGATAAGTGTTTAGGCTTTTTTGAAGATATTGGTAAATACAATGATGAGCTACGCACTCTTTTAACTGATAATTTTCAACTCTTCAATAAACAAATTTCGAAAACCTGATCTGCTTGACTATAACCTAACCACATCTATAGCATGTCCAATTAAATATTTTTCTTGTAGATGGCATCTATTATTACCTACCTCACTTCTGACGTATACATGCTATAGAAAGTAGTCGGTTCCATGATTAGATCCAGTTGATTCACATAAATATTATGTCTATTTGAACTTTGATATTGTGGTATACATTAATTAAGAAAGACAGAAATGAATAAAGCTATTGTAATAACTATATCTGTTCTCGTAGGCATATTATTATATGTAAGTAATGTCAGTGCACGGGATCTCAATTTATCAGGTACTTGGGAGGGTTCATGTTTTAATCATAAGTTAAAACAAAAAGCGAAAATTACGGTTGAATTAATAGAAAGTGACACCTACTATACTGGTTATTTGACCGCCGGTGCACCTTTCTCATGCAGCGGTCAATTAATGGCATGGGTAGATGAAAATGGAAGACTAAATGCCAAGGTTAACTGTGTTGCGCATGGGGGGCATGCAATTCATTTAGAAGGGGGGAGAATAGAGGCTGAGCATGATTCCAAATCTAATAAAACAGTTGGTACGATTAGAGGGGAATTCCATCTTAAAATCTTACTGTCAAAATACGATGGTGAGTTCATCATTGCAAAAGGTACGGAAATTAGAGATAGTGAAGAAGGATATACAAATATCAGCCTGTATCATGTTTTTGTTAATAGTAATTCAAATATATATCATATTGCTAATTGTCGTAAATTGGGTAGTGACATAATGGAATTTAACTCGTCAGAAGATGCACTTGGATCAGGTGGTGTACCATGTAATGATTGTAATCCATAACATCTATGAAACGATTAGATACTACTCATAACATTACTTATTTCTTTGATTAAGAAATAACCAATATATCCCTTTAGTACCAATATCTATACAATCCATTTATAAACGGTTTTTTATTACCTGTTTCACATAACTCTAGATGCAATAAACCATGTGAAAAATCTTGACATTCACCTTATGTGATGTTAGAAGGTATGTGATACTTGTCCGTTAGCTAAATTCTTGATCTATACGTAGATACGAGAATTGCGTGTGGAGCATGGCACAAAGTAAGATTTACATCCGGAAAAACCATACCACGTATTAATATATTTAATAAAAGTTGCTAAAAATCAAATACCATGATAAATATATTATTCCGTTTCGGCAGAAGCAAAATCATCAGGTTGTTTGTCTTAACTATAGCGACCCTGTTTATTGGTGCATTAGGGCTCCATTTTTTTGAAAAGACCCCACGTATTGTGGACGCATTCTGGTGGAGTTTTGTAACGATAACAACAGTGGGATACGGTGACATAACACCATCAACAGTTGGAGGCAGGATTATTGGTGTCGTCGTCATGGTATTTGGTATTGGACTACTTGGAATGTTTACGGCAACGATTGCCAGCGCTTTTGTTGATACTAAACTCAAGGAAGGTAAGGGAGTGAAGAACGTAAAGGTCAAAGACCATTTTCTTATTTGTGGATGGAGTTATAAGGCCAAAGAGATTATTGCTGAATTACGAGCAGACAAGAAGGTCAACAACAAGCCTATAGTTATTGTTGCGGACATCCCTGAAAAACCTCTGGAAGATGAGAATACATTCTTCGTCCATGGTGAAGTCGATGAAGAAATAATGGGGAAGGCAAACCTACGGGATGCATCTGTTGTTATTGTACTGACAGATGAGAGTCTTGATTCGTACTCGAGAGACGCAAAAGTAGTGCTGAACACTCTTACCATACGTAAATTAAATCCAAATGTTTATATCTGTGTAGAGATCTCTGATGCGAGGAATATGCAGCATGGTAAGTTGGCAGGGGCAGATGAAATAATTGTTATCGGTGAACTAAGTGGCAATCTCCTCGTTCAAGCCGCCCTGGATCATGGTATAACAAAGATAATTACTGAGCTTGTCAGTAACCGATACGGCAACGAACTCTATAAAGTAAAACCACCAGTAAATTTTGTTGGCGTGCAGTTTATAGAAATCCTGAAACTTATTAAGGAAAAGCATAATGCCATTATCATCGCAATTGAATCAGGAAAGGATAATAGCTTGGTGGCTAACCCTCCAGTGGAATATGCTATTCAGCCCGAAGACTACCTGATTCTTATTGCACAGGAGCGACCACATCTTGCTAAATAAAAGTAAAAGTTCACCAGATGCAAAGAACGCAAAGATATTATTAAAACAAAAGGCCATTAGCCTTTATCCTGAAGGGTTTTAAATTTATGCATAGGAAATTCAAAGTCGGCGGGTTACTCGCCCGAATAGGTACAGGCGGGTAACCTACCCGACTTAACTTGAATTATTTTCCCTTGCGTCTGTTCTCTACTCGGCGTCCTGGCGAGAAATATTTATTGTATTGATAATAAATTTTATAAATTAGAAATGGGAGAAAAAAATGTCTGAAAATCTGCAAAAGGTGAAGGGCTATTTGGATGAGTTGGAGTTTTCAGTCTCCAGCGAGGATGAAGCAGAGGAGATAGTAGTTATAGATGATGAAGAGAAAGGTATTAAGAACCTCATCATAGATTGTGAGGATCCTGTTTTAGTCCTCGAACAGGTGATTATGGATGTTCCACAGAATACAGACGGGTTTTTTAAGCGCCTGCTCCAGATGAACCGTACCCTGGTACACGGAGCATTTGTACTGGATGAAGAAGCGACTAAAGTTATTTTCAGAGATACCTTACAGTTGGAAAATCTGGACAAAAATGAGCTGGAGGGTTCAATCACCGCGCTGAGCATTGCCCTGGCAGAGTACGCAGGAGAGCTTATTGAGTTTAGTAAAGGATAAATATTTCTAATTAATATATTTTGTAACTAAAGAAGGAGTGAAACCATGGCTAGTATTTTTCAGCGAATGTTTAAGGTGGGGCAGTCCCACGCACATAGCGCAATGGAGAAATTTGAAGATCCTATCAAGATGACTGAACAGGGAATAAGAGACTTGAAGAAAGACCTGCAGGGTACAATGAAAAGCCTGGCAGAGGTTAAGGGAGTATCCATACGCTTGAAGAAAGAGGCTGAAGACAATAAAAGGCTGGCTGCTGATTATGAACGCAAGGCCATGATGCTACTTCAGAAGATGCAGGGCGGTGGGATAGATGCTGCGCAGGCTGAACGATTGGCGACAGAAGCCCTGAACAGGAAAGAGGATTGCAGCCAGAAGGCCGTTAGCCTGATGCAGAACTGGGAACAGCAGGACAAAATGACCTCACAGCTACAGGCAAATGTGTCCAAATTGAAGTCAACCGTATCGTCTTACGAAAACGAACTTATCACACTCAGGGCACGGGCAAAAACCGCAGCGGCAACACGCAAGATAAATGAGCAGGTGGCGAGGGTCGACTCTTCCGGTACTATTGCAATGCTGGAGAAAATGAAGGCCAAGGTGGAAGAGGACGAATCACTGGCACAGTCCTACGGAGAACTGGCATCAGCAGAAACGAGTGTAGATGATGAAATCAATGCCGCACTGGGTGGTAATCAACTAAACGCTCCAAGCGACAAACTCCTTGCGCTGAAAACCAGAATGGGATTATTGGAATAGAAAAACAATCTCTTCGTGTCTTAGAGCCTTCGTGGCGAATGTTTTTTAAGGAATTTAATATGGCCTGGTTTGGTAAGAAGAAAAAAAAGGAAGAGTTTGATCCTTTGCAGGATCTTGTTTTGTCTAAACTGAAGCTTGGATATTACCTCGATTATGATATGAAGACATGGGAAGTTACTGAGTACAATACATATGACTGGGACGATGGGGATCACAGCTATGAATGGGAACTCACATCCGGAAATGAAGTTGTATACCTGGAGCTAGAGGATGATGACGAGCCTGAATGGACACTAACAAAAAAAGTCTCTTTAAAGAGCGTGGGCCGCGGAATTGGTAAGCATATTCAGGAAAATGATGATCCTCCGAACATGATCCAATATGAGGGTGTAGAGTATACCATAGATGAGAGCAGTGGCGGCTATTTCTGTAAAGGTGGAGGAAAAGAGAGAATCGAATTTCTCTACTGGGATTATTACGATCTTTCAGAAGAGAAGACACTTACCATAGAGCAGTGGGGTGAAGATAAGTTTGACGCGTCTGTAGGCAACTATGTAGAAGAATATCAGTTCACAAACATATTGCCGGGTTCGTAGTTACTGTTCATTAAACATGTGTAAGAAAAGGAGCAAATACTGCTGCGGATACGATACGTGCACTGGAACGGGCAGGGTTTTTCATTTCACGGCAGAGCGGAAGTGATTTGACAAAACTACCCGGCTCTGTGCCTGGTTCTTGTTTCGCATAGATGTATTCCTCTCAGCCAGCCTCCTTTTCTCCACCTCATCCGCCATAGGCTTGTTGTAACCTGTCTTGTTCGGAGACTTTTCAGATAATATAAAATTAGTGCTATCCTCTTGATGTTTAACACCTTGAGGCATTTATATATCTCCTGAATAATTGCTTGACAATATAACTGACAGGTTGTAATCTCTGGATTTTGTTAGACCCAACCGGATTGACTACTCAGGTCATTTAAACAACGCATATTATCCATGTAAAAAGGAGGTTACCGTGCAATCAAGATTGTATAATTGTATTTCTGTTCTTGTTGTCATCATCTCATTCGCTCTCTTTAGTCAGCCGTTAAACCTATATGCAGCCACTACGGATAAGGACTTGACATTAGATGACGGAAGCGGCGATTCACCGAAATTAATCTTGCGGGATGAGACCGGCGACAAAACTCTCACACTGCAAAAGATGGATGCCGGAGAAGCCGAAATTGTCAACAATGAGGGCGATATAAATCTTAAACCGTCAGGAGATACGGAGGAGTATAAACACGTTGAGTATAATGGCCTGGTTGGTATCTTGATCGAAGCGGTAAAAGAGCTAAAGTCCGAGAACGAGCAGCTTAAAGAGAGATTGGTAAAACTGGAATCAGAGAGGAAAGTGAGATAGGATGAAAGTAGGGTAGGCATTGCCTACCTTTCCATTTGGATTTGTATTTCGATCGGCAGGCAATGCATGCCCTACATGAATTTGTAGAGGCGATGTAATTATGCCGAATTTTCGAAGAGCGTTTATGCCTGGCGGGTCTTTTTTCTTCACCGTTGTTACGTACAAACGACGGTGCTTTCTGACCCGATCGGAATGTCGGA
>JAIQZR010000085.1 GCA_021777035.1 Candidatus Scalindua sp.
TCTCATTGTTTGGTCAAGATGAATCTTCGAAGTGTTTAACAGATTGTACATTTAAATTAGAATTCCGAAGTACGAAGCACGAAACAAACCCAAATGACCAAAATGGAAAATCCAAAACAGTATGATCTGGAAGATCGAACACTCAATTTCGCTAAAAGGGTAAGAACACTTGTAAAGAAGTTGACCAAGACAATAGGGAACATTGAAGACGGGAAACAAGTCACAAGGTCTTCGGGATCAGTGGGTGCAAACTATATTGAGGCTAATGAATCATTAAGCAAGAAAGACTTTGTAATGAGAATAATAATTTGTCGTAAAGAATCTAAGGGAAGTAGATATTGGTTAAGATTAATAGATATGAGTGGAGATATTGCATATGAAAAGGAAAGGCAAAGTCTAACACAAGAAGCTTATGAACTTATGAATATTTTTGAACCAATTCTACGCAATACAAAATAATATTTGGAAATTTGAATTTTAGATTTGTTTCGGATTTCGTACTTCGGCTTTCGAGTTTTTTAGTTTAGTACTTTTTGTTAAAAAAAGGGGTAAGCAATGGATTTAAAAAATATTAAAAACGGATTATTTTTTTTCTCTAAATTGTTGTTAACGGTGTTATTTATTGTTGCGATATTTAGAGGGATTACAATAGCAGAAGACGGGAACGATGTCTTGAGGATAAGGTGGGTTATAGACGAAGCGCTAAGATCAAATCCTGGATTCAAGTCAGCTAAATTGATTTGGGATGCGTCTAAGGAAAGGGTACCGCAGGCGCGCGCTTTGGACGATCCTAATTTGGGATTCACTTATTATGGTGAACAGACACAAACACGTGTGGGAGAGGTGCAGGCGGGTTTTATGGCATCACAAAAGATACCTTTCTATGGAAAACTCAGATTAAGTGGCGAAGTTGCTGAGAATGAGGCAAATGCCATTGGGGAAAGATATAGAGCACGGGAAAGAGACATTATAGCAAAGGCAAAATCGGCATTTTATGAGTTGTATTGGGTGCATAAGTCAATAAATATAAACGAGGAAAACAGAGAACTTTTACAAGGGTTTGTAAAGATTGCAGAGATAAAATACGCCACTGCTAAAGCGACACAACAGGATGTCTTGAAGGCACAGGTAGAACTTTCCAATATAATGAATGAATTAATCACTCTGGAGCAGTTAAAAGAGACTGCTATAGCAAGGATAAATACCTTATTAAATAAACATCCGGAAACACTACTTGGTACTCCGGAAGAGGTTGATATTACTAAATTTGATGTTCCAATTGCGGAACTTTATAAAGAGGCAAAGAAGATCAGCCCGGATCTCGAAACTTTTAAATACAGGATAGAAAGAGACAAAGCTGCTTATCAACTTGCGAAAAAACAGTATTTCCCGGATTTTACGTTCGGGTTTAATTATAATTTAATTAATGATTTGCCAACGAGCGTAATGTCATCACCTGTTGGAGAGGGCAGGGATGCGTATACGGGGACATTGAGCATTAACGTACCTATCTTTCAGAAAAGGAAATATGATGCAGGCGTAAGAGAGGCGAATGCTAGGCTCAAATCCAGCGAAAGGGCATATAAGGACATGGAAAACATAACACTGTTTGGGGTGAAAGACTTTCATTTCAGGTTACAGACAGCGGAGAGGTTGGTTAATCTTTACAAGGGAAGTATTATACCACAGGCGGAACAGTCACTTAAAGCGGCAGAGATCGGTTACCAGGCAGGTCAGGTTGATTTTCTGAACCTTATTGACAGCCAGAGAGTGTTGCTCAATTTTAACCTTGCATATTACAGGGCTATTGCTGATTTTGGCATAAACCTGGCAGGGCTAGAAAGGGTAATTGGTGTGGAGTTGTCAAAAAAACCGTAACGCATGAATAGAAGACTTATAAAACAAAATAAAACATTCTTATCAATCGTTACAATCCTTTTTATCCTTATTGGATCAGTCCTGTATTTTGGTGTAAACCAGATATATGAGCGAGAGGCAAAGTGGAGACATGGTCATGCCGTTTCACAACTACTCTCTGCAAAGGAAAATATTAAAGTTTTTTTTGCTGACTTAGAGCATGATTTGCTCTTCCTGAGAAATATTTCAAGCACTAGAGAATATGTAGACAGTAATTATGAATCTATAAATTATAGAAGCGAAGTTGAAAAGCTACTTTACGAGTTCGCGAAAGTTTGTAAACATTATTATCAAATTAGTATTGTAGATTCTTCAGGATACGAAATAATTGGAATAGATAATAGACTTGATAACGCTCCTGTTATTACCCCTAGAACACAATTACAAAACAGTAAGTACAAAGATCTTTTTCGCGAAACAATGAAAATGGATAACAATCAGGTTTACGTATCACCAATACACTCAGGAATTCAGAAGGAAGAAATAGCGGAGCATAACTTTCCCATGATAGGGTTAGCTATGCCTTTGTTTAACTCTAAAAACGAAAAAAAAGGGATTCTGGCTCTGAATATGTATTTATCAAGGCTTCTTAAGATTTTACCTGAAAATATGTTTATTCAGACTGAAGATGGAAATTTAATCTCGTTAAGACAGGACGGATCTATTACCTTCAATAAGTCTTATTATGATTTTAGTGACAATTCCGGTTGGATAGATATTCCGGATGATGTAACTATTCACTATTCCGATGTAGAGCTTCTTCCCGGCAAGGAGTTAGTAGTGGCAATATTCCACAAGCACCCTATGTTGAAAGCAATTTTACAAAGATTGATATTAGTGTCCATAATACTTCTTGCCTTATTTCTATTTCTAATCTTGATTATTGGATATCTAAATCTCTTGAGATTCAGAGAACTAATGGGAGCGCAAAGGGCCATCATATTTTCTCTTGCTGAACTTGCCGAATATAGAGATCCCGAAACTGGGAAACATTTGGAAAGGACAAGAAAATACTCTGTGGTACTGGCGAAACAGTTACGCAATCATAAAAAATACCGAAGAATCATTACCAATGAGTTTATTGAAGACCTTTATGATGCCGCTCCTCTACATGATATTGGGAAAGTGGGGATACGAGATTCAATCCTGTTAAAAGAGGGAAAACTGACTGAGGAAGAGTTTGAAGAGATGAAAAGACACGTTCTTATAGGGAAGAAAGTGTTACAGGATGCTATAGACAAATTCAAACTCAGGCAATCATTTATTGCTATAGGTAGAAATATTTGTGCGTATCATCAGGAAAAATATAACGGTAAAGGATATCCGGCTGGCTTAAAGGATGGGGAAATTCCTCTGGAGGCGAGAATTTTTGCGCTGTGTGATGCGTATGATGCCATTAGATCAAAAAGGTCTTATAAAGGTAAACTGCCACATGACGAGGCAGTAAGGAGGATAAAGTCTGATAGAGGAGAACACTTTGAACCGGAAGTTGTTGACGCTTTTTTGGAATGTCAAAATGAGTTTGCGTAATTGCTCAATATCAAGTGGGATTATGTAGCCTTTTTTTCAGAAGGATTCCAGCGCAAGCCCTTGGAATCCCTGCGAAAGCAGGGTTGACACTCGCATTAATAGCATGACATTGCACTTGATACTGATCAATTATGAGTGTGCTATGGAAGGGGCTCCAAACCAAACCAAACCAAACCAAACCAAACCAAACCTAACATAATTAAATAAATAGATGTTTTTTCAGATATGAGGTAAACAAAATGTATTTTAAAATAGGTGATTTTTTAGTATCTTTTATTATCGGTGGTTTGACAGGGGTATGTACTTTCTGGGTCGTTGGCACATGCTGGAATATGTTGTTAGCCGGGTTCATTGGAATGTGTATTGGAACGGTCTTACAAATTTTGATATCTCTGATCTTTATGCCATTATTTGGCCATCTTGAAATCATGATTCCCTCAATGATAACGGGTATGCTGAGCGGTATGTGCAGCGGTATGATTGCTGTCGCATATCCACTGCCATTGAGAATTGCTTTTGTTCCTGGAGGAGGGATAGGAATCATAGTATGCCTGTGGGTATACAAACGAAACCGGAAAATACAGGGAGTAGTGCCATAATGGACATTGCGACACAAAAAATATGGGATGCCAACGCCAAACGTTATGATTGGATTTCATCTGGTTCGGAAAAAAGATGGGCTTCATGGAAAGACAGTTTTTTTCATATATGGTCGATTGCAAAATTTTATTTCTTGCTGTAGGTACGGGAAATGATTTTCAGCATTTCCCGGCAGACAAAAATATTGTGGGGATTGATATTAGTCCAAAAATGCTGGTTTTACCGTTAAACAAGTATTCAATATTTACCTTGATATCCTCAAAACCATTTATGCTGTTAAACCCTAAAACAAAGGGGCTTCAGCAAAAACGTAACACTGTCTTGTGTTAATATTTCAACTAGCATATAAAAGGATCAAACTAAGCCATAATGATAGTTTCGGACAGATCATGAGTAAAAAAGACCGCAAGCAAAATTCATATAAAGAAGCCAGGAGCGGAATTGAGGAGACGGACCCTGTATGCGGGATGAAGGTTACTAAAGATTCAAAATTTCATACCAGGCATGCTGGACAATTTTATAACTTCTGTAGTGAAAACTGTCTTCACAAGTTTAAAACCGGTCCTGATCGTTTTCTCCATCTCCATGCGGCAGGTAATAGCGGGAAATCTGCTGATGCAGTGGAATACACTTGCCCGATGCACCCGGAAATCCGCCAATCAAGGTTCGGAATCTGTCCCAAGTGCGGTATGGCGCTTGAGCTTGCAACTGTTCCTGCCTCTGTCATACAAACAGAATATGTTTGTCCCATGCATCCTGAAATAGTACGAAAAGTACCAGGTACATGCCCCAAATGTGGTATGATTCTGGAATCCCAGACAGTTGCGGCAGAAGAGGACGAGGAGAACCCCGAACTCCGTGACATGAAACGGCGACTCTTCTTTGCCGGCGTACTCACTATCCCCCTTCTCGTGATAACGATGGGTGACATGCTGCCCGGGGAACCTGTCTCAAGATTGCTTTCCTCTCAGTGGCGACTACTGCTGGAGTTGGCCTTGACGACACCTGTTTGCACGTTGGTGGCGTGGCCATTCTACGTGCGAGCCGTTCAGTCTGTTTGCAATAAGAGCCTCAATATGTTCACGCTCATCGGGATGGGGGTGAGTGTCGCTTATATTTACAGTGTCGTGGCTGCTCTATTTCCATGGATTTTTCCAGCATCTTTCCGAAGCGTGTCGGGTGAGGTGGCAGTTTATTTCGAGGCTTCCGGAGTAATTGTAACCTTAATCCTGCTCGGACAGGTACTTGAACTACGCGCCAGGAGTAAGACGGGAGCAGCTATCAAGAAGCTTCTAGGATTGGCTCCTAAGACTGCCCGGCTGGTTCGTGACGATGGCACAGAGGAGGATGTCCCTCTCGAAACGGTGCAGGTAGGCAATCGACTTCGTGTGCGTCCGGGAGAAAAAATTCCGGTTGATGGTGTTGTCCTTGAGGGTAAAAGTTTTGTAGACGAATCGATGGTGACGGGAGAACCTATTCCAGTCACCAAAGAGTCTGGGGATCCTGTTATTGGCGCAACGGTTAATGGCACAGGATCATTGATTATGAGAGCTGAGAAGGTAGGCTCGGATACAATGCTCTCGCGCATTGTGGCAATGGTCAGGGAAGCGCAGCGCAGCCGCGCGCCCTTGGCCTGGCAACGCCTATTGTTTCGGGGGCGAAAGAGCGTAAAATCAAGCTTGCGAACGCAAAATATTTTGAGTCTATCACGGGAAAAGGTATCAAGGGTATTGTTGACGGATTACAAGTTGCTCTCGGCAATAATTTCCTGATGGAAGATATTGGTATTGAACCGGGAACAGATGTTGCCATGGAGAGTGCGGGCGTAACCCTGGTTAAGGGTGACTTGCGTGGCATCGTTCAGGCCAGGCAGCTCAGCCGCGCTACCATGGGAAATATTAAACAGAACCTGTTCTTTGCCTTTATCTATAACGCTTTCGGTATTCCTATTGCCGCTGGTGCGCTCTATCCGGTATTCGGGTTGCTGCTCAGCCCAATGATAGCTGCTGCCGCCATGAGTTTCAGCTCGATCTCAGTGATAACCAATTCGCTCAGACTCAGGAAGGTAAAACTTGTATAATGGTTCCGGCCTGCAAAATCTTGGTTGTTACTTTCCTTATGGTGGCTTGGAGCCGCCTGGAATAATCTAAAACTCTAATCTTCAAAGACTTTAAAATGAAATAACCAATTAATAGACAAGGAATCGGAGGATTTTTTATGGATGGTAAAGTTGCTTATTTCTCGATGGAACTTGCCAGGATGATTACATCGGGTGTCGATCTCTGGCTCAACACTCCTCAACCTATGCTTGAGGCATCCGGGACGAGCGGTATGAAGGCAGCATTGAATGGTGTGCCCAGCTTCAGTATCTTGGATGGTTGGTGGATTGAAGGTCGCATTGAAGGAGCTACGGGATGGTCTATCGGTAACGAAGTTAATGACTTGGAGAAACCCAGTGACCGATCAAAAGACGCTCTATCTTTATACGCCAAACTTACTGAAGAAATTCTTCCGCTATTTTACCGGAACCATGATCGTTTCATTGACGTTATGCGCCATTGTATCGCAATAAATGGTTCATTTTTTAATACACAGAGGATGTTACAACAGTATATTGTAAATGCCTATTTTCTTTAAATTATTTACTTATTCCGAAATTGTGATTTTTCTAATTTGATTGATTAAACTGAAAAGTACTTTGTATGGTTGGTGATATTTAGTTTTCTAGAATACATAAAGGTATTAATCTTGAAGAGCGTAATTGTGGAAAGGTACGTCTGCATAGCTTTGTTTAATAAATACACACATTTATTAATCTCTATCCTGGTTCTCTCTAGTTCTATACACGCGTTTTTTATCATTGTTTCGATATATATTTTTATTCTGCACATCTTTTCTGAGACAAGGGTGACTTTCGATACAATACAGGGAGGTATCTCAATTTATTTGTTGATAGGTGTTTTCTGGCATTAAGCTTGCGTTAGTAATAACCAAGTAAATTTG
Organism: Candidatus Scalindua sp.; assembly: GCA_021777035.1. GTDB lineage: Bacteria > Planctomycetota > Brocadiia > Brocadiales > Scalinduaceae > Scalindua. The sequence continues at coordinate 7,051 of JAIQZR010000085.1, forward strand.
CTGAAATCTTAACTTAAAAATAATGAAGTACAATAAGTAAAACCGAAAAATGGTTAGCAAAAATATTAGCGGTACTGACTGCAATAGTATTTCCAATTGCTTGGATATTTATGAGGATACTTGTCTTCGCCGTTTGCAGTGGGAATAACTGTATTGTGAAAGGAGGAACGTTGTATAAATTTTCTGTGAATAAGTCGGTTTAGAAATAGTATCAGCTTATACTGATTTTTTGTATTTGTTGATTATAAGGAGGCGGAATTTTATATTCAAATTATGTTTTAAATGTGAATTATATTAGCAAATAGATTTTTATAAATTTTAATTTTGGAGGCAGATAAATGAGAAAAGTTTTATTCCTTGGATTTGTTTTTATCTTTTCACTTGGTTTATCAGTTACTCATACAAACAACCTGGCACCTGCAAGTCCAGTCAGAATGGTAACAGACCGTGTCTGTACTATGCAAATTGCTAAGGACAAGGCTAAAACATATAAGAAAGATGGCTATAAATATTACTTTTGTTCTAAAAAGTGTAAGAAGATCTTTAAGAAGAACCCGGAGAAATATGCACTGAGCTTTTAGCATTGAGCCTAATGGCTGCAGTAGTGTATAATGACGGGCTATTATCAATCAGAAAAAGTGTTAAATGAAGAGGAACTGTCAATGCAAGTAGATCGATCAATAGTATCAATATCATCAGTATTCAAGGATGCGGAATCAAGGGATTATTGGCTTACTCAGGATCCACAAAAAAGAGTTCGGCATATAGAGGAACTGCGAAGGGTTAATTATGGAAATCGAGCTACCGAGAGACTTCAGAGATTTTTTGAAATTGCTTAACGAGGAAGAGCTTGATTACCTTTTCATAGGGGGATACGCGGTAGGGTATTATGGTTATCCTCGCGCTACTAATAATATTGACATTTGGATTGCCACAACCTTGGATAATGCAAGAAAAGTAGTCCGGGTTCTTAAAAAATTTGGTTTTGAATATCCGGAGCTAAACGAAGAGTTTTTTCTGCAAGAAGATAAAATAGTTCGTATGGGCTAACCTCCAATGCGAATTGAAATTCTAACCTCAATTTCCGGGGTTAAATTCCGAGAGTGCCATCAAAAAAGAGTTATTGATAACCTTGTTGGGGTTTCCGTATCTCTCATCAACCTTGAAGATCTCAAAATGAATAAGAAAGCTAGCGGCCGATATAAAGATTTAGATGATCTTGAAAACCTTCCATGAATAAAAAGGGAGAATCCGACATAACGTGCCAGATCATGTGTATAGTGCTCTTTTTCCAAACGTGTAATATCTCCTTATAACGTTTATAAACAATATTAAAAAATGAAATCTGAAGAAAACTCACAAACAAATCTTGATGATCTCATCCGGAAGATTAAGTCTGAAGGAATATGGGAAGCAGAAAGAAGGTCTGAGGAGATTATAAAGGAAGCCAGACTTGCGGCTTCTGAAGTACTGAATAAGGCAGGTCTAGATGCCGCAGCCATTATCGAAGAGGCAGAGGAAAGGATAAAGAAGAAGGAGAGTATCAGTAAAATGGCTCTTGAGCAGGCGGCAAGGGACATAATCCTTAGCATACGAATATCCATTACTGAAATATTTGATTCTCTTGTTAAGAAAGAGTATCAGAATGTTTTGTCCGGTAAGACCTTGGAAACAGTACTAATGAAACTTATAGAGGGATGGCAGAAGGATGATATGGGATTGCGGAGTATTGAATTGCTTGTAAGTGAATCAGATAGAGCCACTCTCTTTGAAGGATTTTTATCAAAACTTAATGAGGAAATAAAGTTCGGCATTGAGCTTAAAGTCCACCCGGACATCGAGGCAGGTTTTCGCATAGGTATGAAAGGCAGTCATGTTTACTATGATTTTACTGACGAAGGCATCGCCGGTGTCCTTGCAGAATATTTAAATCCAAGGCTTTACGATTTTATCGATTCTCTAAAAAAAGATATACAATAAGTGGAGAGAAACTTTTGAGTTTATAACCACCCCATTTCCTCCTTCGTAAGGAGGGGATTAAAGTTCACTTATTGAGGGAATACCAAAATTAATGAGAGAACAGTACTACTACGTTATCACATCATTACCATATATTTCTTTAAGTGAAGAACTTCATATCGGGAGAAACGATTTCCTTGCTAGCTGCAAGAACTATTTAAAGAGAACCGACTTTGAGATGCTTGGATCTGTAAGTTTATTCTATGCAGAGGAGGATGACATGCCTCCAGGTGCCATAAGACGTTTTTTCAGATGGGAGAGAAGTGTCAGAAATGTACTTGTCAGATTACGGGCAAAGAGTTTTGGCCAGGAACCTGATGAATTTATAAGTGATGAAATAGTTGATCATTCTCAGGTGCTCCTTGCAGAGGAAGCGTTCAATGCGAATTCTCCTCTAATGGCGGAAGCGATTCTTAATAAAGCAAGGTGGCGCTACTTGGATGAACTGGAGTTTGGACATTATTTTGATATAGAAAGACTTATTGTCTATTTTGTCAAACTTCAGATACTTGAGAGAATATCTTCTTTTGATGTCGAAGAGGGCAGGGAAAGACTTAATGCCATTATTAGTCAGGGCGCTCCTGATATTGATTAACAGATGCATGCTCTTTTGCCGGTGAAGATTACAGGATCATAATTTTAAAAACTTTAACAAGAATGAAAAATACGGGTAAGATTGTTGGCATAAATAAAAACATGATCACGGTTGAATTTGCAGGTGATGTCAAGCAGAATGAGGTTGCCTATGCTGTTTTGGGTGAGAGCCGCCTTAAAGCAGAAGTCATTCGTATAAGGAAAAACAGAGCTGATCTGCAGGTTTTTGAAGATACCAAGGGACTAAAGATGGGTGATGTTGTTGAGTTCACAGGTGAGTTATTGTCTGTGGAGCTTGGGCCCGGACTTCTGGGACAGCTCTATGATGGCCTTCAGAATCCTCTTCATAAGCTGGCCGGGGAGTTAGGTTTTTTCCTTCATAAGGGTAAGCATATTAACGCCCTGCCGGAAGAG
>JAIQZR010000086.1 GCA_021777035.1 Candidatus Scalindua sp.
TCCGACATTCCGATCGGGTCAGAAAGCACCGTCGTTTGTACGTAACAACGGTGAAGAAAAAAGACCCGCCAGGCATAAACGCTCTTCGAAAATTCGGCATAATTACATCGCCTCTACAAATTCATGTAGGGCATGCATTGCATGCCGATTGAAATACAAACCCAAATGGAAAGGTAGGCAATGCCTACCCTACTTTCTTTCTGAATACGCCTCTACAAATTCACGTAGGGCATGCATTGCATGCCGATTGAAATACAAACCCAAATGGAAAGGCAGGCAATGCCTACCCTACTTTCTTTCTGAATACGCCTGTACAAATTCACGTAGGGCATGCATTGCCTGCCGATCGAAATACGAATCCAATATGGAAAGGTAGGCAATGCCTACCCTACTTTCTTTCTGAATGCGTCTGTACAAATTCACGTAGGGCAGGCATTGCCTGCCAATCGAAATACAAACCCAAATGGAAAGGTAGGCAATGCCTACCCTACTTTCTTTCTGAATGCGCCTCTACAAATTCATGTAGGGCATGCATTGCATGCCGATTGAAATACAAACCCAAATTAGAGGAGGAAATTCAGTTGTTTGTCTTTATGTATTCCATAAGCCCACCAGCCTGGATTATATCTTTCATCTCATCGGCAAATGGCATAAATGAATACTCTTTGTTTGTTGTTAAATTAGTGATTGTACTCGAATCTATATCTACCTTAACGTCATCACCATCATTTATCTCAGTGCCCGCCTCTTTGCTCTCAAAAATTGGTAAGCCTATATTGATAGCGTTCCTGAAAAATATTCTGGCAAAACTCTTTGCGATTACACAAGAAATCCCCAGCGCTTTGATTGATATTGGAGCGTGTTCCCTGGAAGAGCCGCAGCCAAAGTTCTCCCCGGCCACTATTATGTCGCCTTCACTTGCCTTATTAACAAAATCCTTGTCAATATCTTCCATACAGTGAGAAGCCAGCTCTTTTTCGTCAGTAGTATTTAAATATCTGGCAGGAATAATTTCATCAGTATTTACATTGTTCCCATATTTCCAGCTTTTACCATTCATTAGTATTTAATTCCTTTCAGTTGCGATCTTCTAGTTATTGCAAGCCACACATAATACAAAAAAGTGCCAATCGGAGAGTGTTAATTTACCGTTGCATACTCTTTATCACTATTATGCCGACTTTCCATTCGTTGATATGCCTGATGCATAAATGCTTCTAAACGAGTCTCCTCATTTGTCTCTTCCTGGCCATCAAACGTCAGCTTTAATAATGGGACTTCGTGATTGTCCCTCTGTAACTTCTCTAAAACAGCATTCACGGCTGTTCCCGGCATACAATGGAAAGGTATAATGTTTATAATACCATCACAGTCCGCCTCTATATATTCAACGGCCCTTCCCATGCTGAGAACCGGATCGCCTCTATAAGAATCGTGGATATACGATTTACCCTTCGAAATTATTTTCTTTATCGAACTCTCTTTAAAAAGTGTTTTCCCACTTTTCTTAAATGGATCTGACATTCTGTGTTCCTGGTACTTCTGGATTACACCTGTCAGCATCTCTATTGAGAAAGCATTTAAGTCTTTATCCCTAACACAATCCTCGCGCCTGATATGGGCAATATAGTCCAGCCACTCACTAAATGGAGGCACAATCGCTTTACCACCCAGCTTCTCAATCGTCCTTACGATATAGTTATTTGAAAACTCGTTTCCGCGAACATAAGTCTCACCAATAATACCGATTTTAGGTTTCCTCACGCTCCTGTCAACCGCAACTCTGTTCAACGCGTCACATGCATCTTTAGCAACCTGTAGAAGATCGTGCCCGTATTCTATTGCATGTTCCGCTTTTCTAAGGTGCTGTTTGTATACTATATCCGAATCACCTTTATATGTTTCGTATGGTCTGATTTCGTGCAATAATTTTTGCATATAGTCAACAAATACGACCCCATTCCATGTCAGTTTACGGAAATTTGCCCCTAATTTACTTGTGTCTTCCTGGTAGTCGTCTCCCTGATCCAGCGTATATATTGGCACATGCGGCAAACCAATATCATCCAGGATCATTCTGTGCATTGTGTTGTACTGGCCAAATCGACATGGACCTGACGCAGTTGCCATAAAGAAGACACTCCTGTCAGGATCGAAATCAGAACTTTTCGCTTTTTTCACAATATCTCCTGTAGTAAGAATGGCCGGGTAACACTCTTTTCCGGACGTATGTTTTCTCCCTAGTTCAAGACTTGTTTTATCCGGCATTGGCAACGCTACAGCATCAACACCGTTCGCCCTCATAGCAGCAGCAGCCATAAAGCAGCAATCATTCATATAGGGTATGTACATAGTCCTCTTCTTATTTAACGAGTGTTTACGCTGATTACCCGTACTTGTTTCAAACTTTTTAATCCTCGCGTTTTTCAGACTATCCAGGAATGCCTCGCAACGTGTCATTACGCCGGCATCTGCACTATGCTCATCTATGTCTATCATCAAAAATGGTTTTCCACCAACTTCTTTAGGAAAAAACTTGGAGATAAAAGAGTCGGGACCACACCCGAAATTTGTTATGTAAAGCGCATTTAGCCTCTTATCTTTTGCTATAAACCTGGCCGCAGCGAGTATCTTTTGTCCATACTTCCAATACATGTTTGGATAATCTTTTGATATATCCTCCAGATCCATCGGTATACAGTCCATCGGTATTGCAGTGATACCCATGTCCCTGAGTTTTTCAGGTAAGTCTAGATTAACACCGGAATCACAACCGTTGTAAGGACGACTAATGATTACCAGCGCCATCTCATCTTCCCCTAAATTATCCAGTACCTCTTTGCCCCTTTTCGCAAGGTGTTGATAGAAGTCTTTTTGTGTTTCCTGGGCTTTTTTTATTGCTTTGGTGACCTTCCGTCCTCTCACTCCAATCTCCCTGGCAAGCTTACGGAATGTCTTCTCTACGTGAGACTCTCCGTACTCAAAGTGAATTACAGGCTGCAACAGCTTGAATTCCTGAGATTCAAGATCCACAGCAGATCCAATTATATAAGGAAGACACTGGATATATGGACATGCATAGGAGTGGGTCAAATTGGAAGATTCATGAGTCATATTGATTACACTGGGGAGAAACAGATAATCTATCTCTTTGTCAAGCATGTCTACAACGTGTCCGTGTGACACTTTTATAGGAAAGCAGGTCTCTGTATTTACATGTTCTACACCTTTGCTAATAATGCTCCGGTTAGTGTTCTTCGATATAACTATCTCAAACCCTAATTCAGTGAAAAATACTCTCCACATAGGAAATAATTCAAAAAATGTAGAAGCCTGCGGGATTCCTATTCGACCTCGTGATTTGGTCTTACCGTCACGCTTTATGGTGCTTTTAGTCTTTCTATCTGTATAGTAAGGGCCATACAAAAGCCTGCTTCTTTCATTAAACAATCGAGGTAAATTCTTTGATTTTTTCTCCTTCTTTTCATCATCAAACTTACCGCAACGGCTCCCATAATGAAGAGGAGACTCTCCGGTAATAGAGACTTTTCTTATCTCACAAATGTTTGAGCAGTCCTTGCATACAAATGACGTGGTCTCATACTTCCTGTCCATTAAATTAAAGCCTTTAAACCTGGACTTCTCCCATGTATTTTCTTCCATGGAAATAATTGCAGAACCGATTGCACCCATAACGTCATGATGCGGTGGTACAATAACCGTTTTGCCGGTCACTTTCTCAAAAGCAGCCTTAACTCCCCTGTTTGCAGCCACTCCGCCCTGCAAGAAAATAGTATCACCGATTTTTCTCTTCTCAACTACACGATTAATATAGTTTAATACGATGGAATAACTTAACCCTGCCAACAGATCGTCTTTTGGTACACCCAACTGTTGATGGTGATTGAGATCCGATTCCATAAACACCGTACATCTCTCTCCCAGCTGAGAAGGGCAACACGAGTCTAGCGCCCGTTTACCGAACTCCTGTTTAATATTAACATCCAGCTTCTCAGATTGTTCTTCAAGAAATGACCCTGTTCCGGCAGCACATACTTTATTCATAGTAAAGTCAACAATAGCCCCGTTTTCCAGACTTATATATTTTGAGTCCTGTCCGCCTATTTCAAATATTGTATCTACATCCTTATCTACCCATGCCGCCGCTGTCGCATGAGCGGTTATCTCATTTTTGACTATATCCGCACCGATAAACTCTCCGGTAAGATACCTTCCGGAACCGGTAACACCCACGCCTTTTATTATGACATTACGACCAACCTCCTCTCCCACCTCGAACAACCCCTGCCTCACCGCCTCAAGAGGCTTGCCTGCTGTCATCAGATAACGTCTGGCTAAAACATCTCTGTTTTTAGCAATAACCACAACATTTGTACTGATAGAGCCTACATCAACGCCGACATAAGCTTCCACTTTTTTGCCGTTTTTCAAAATATGGCTATTAACATTGATGTCATAATTATTACAGTTCAGTCTTTTCAGGCTGGAATCTTTTCCTTTACGATTTTTCAAATAGATCTCAATTTTCTCGAAACCATTGAAAGGAGAATGTATACTCTTTTCAATTAACGCCAATGCGCTCCCTATCGCCCCCATCGTATTGAAGTATTTTGGAATTATGAGCTCTCCTTCGCTGAGATCCAGTATGTCTTCAAACGATTTAACAATACCGGCATTTGCCGCGACACCACCTTGAAAGGCTATCGGTTTTTCAAATTCCTTGCCCTTTCCAATATTACTCTTGAAATTTCTTGTAAGTGCGTAACACAGACCGGCAACAATATCATGAACCTCTGTTCCTACCTGCTGAAGGTGGATCATGTCCGACTTTGCAAACACACTACACCTTCCCGCTATTCTTGGTGGCGTTTTCGACTTTAATGCCATTTCGCCAAATTCATTTTCTATAGAAACTCCGATTCTCGTTGACTGCTGGTCTAAAAAAGACCCCGTCCCGGCGGCACACATAGTATTCATAGAGAAATCAGACACCTTCAAACTATTGCCATCAGGTTCCAGCATTATCAGTTTTGAATCTTCACCACCGATTTCAATCACGGTCCTAACTTCAGGATGCAATACGGACGTTGCCGTACTCTGTGCAACAACCTCGTTAATAAAACTTATACCTATTATCTCTGCCAATAGCTTACCACCTGATCCGGTCGCAGCTATCCCCTCTATATCATCAATATTAATTCTATTGAATATTTCTTTCAGCACAATCAACACCGTCTCTAACGGTTGGCCATGTGATCTTACATAGTGATTTTCAAGTACCTCCATGTCTTCGTTAATCAGGGCAACTTTAACACTCACTGATCCGATATCGATTCCAACGTATCTCTTCTGGCCCCTCTGTTGCTCTTTTTCTATACTTCTGATCATTATAATTGTCTCCCTTTTGCAGCGTTACTCCAAAGACTTAAATGCTATTTTTACACTTCAGATACTAATCAATACATTCAGGATGAGTAATTTTTCCTGTAATAGCAGATGCTGCAGCTACTGCCGGATTACTAAGATACACTTCAGATTTTGGATGACCCATTCTACCTGCAAAATTCCTATTCGTTGTAGATAATGCACGTTCACCTTCTGCAAGAATGCCCATATGGCCGCCAAGGCAAGGGCCACAGGTCGGTGTTGACACAACACCCTCAGCTTTAATGAATATTTCTATTAACCCTTCTTTTAATGCCTCTAAATAAACATCCTGCGTACCCGGTATTATTATTAAGCGAATTGATGGATGGATTTTCTTATCTTTAAGAATTTGGGCAGCTATTCTCAAGTCAGAGATCCTTCCATTAGTGCATGAACCTATGACAACCTGATCAATAACAATATCAGATAATTCTTCCACAGGGTGTACATTTTCCGGAAGGTTAGGTATTGCTACCTGAGGAGAAAGAGTGCTCACATCGTACTCACGGGTTTCATGATATACACAATCCGCATCGCTTGAGTAAAATTTATACTCTCTTTGAGCCCTGCCGTTTACATATTCTTCTGTACAATCATCCGGCTCAATTATCCCATTTTTTGCTCCGGCTTCTATAGCCATATTGCACATTGCAAGTCTGTCATCCATTGATAGTTCCGGCACCACAGATCCTGAAAACTCCATTGTTTTATACCTTGCACCGTCTACGCCAATATCTCCAATTACGTGAAGAATCAAATCTTTACCGGACACCCATTTATTCAATTTTCCGTTAAATACAAACTTGATAGTTTCCGGCACCTTTAACCATACTTTTCCAGTCGCATAACATGCGGCCAAGTCAGTGCTGCCTACGCCTGTAGAAAAAATACCCATAGCTCCATAGGTACACGTATGCGAATCTGCACCAATCACTAAATCGCCAGGAACGACTATCCCCTGCTCGGGTAACAGAACGTGTTCGATCCCTACCCTGCCCACCTCAAAATAATTTTTTATTTGATGCTTCTTAGCAAAGTCTCTGAGAAGCTTGGCATTTTGAGCGGACTTAATATCTTTATTTGGCGTGAAGTGATCCGGCACCAGAACGATGCCAGCCGGATTAAATACATTTTCTATTCCAAGTGTTTCAAACTGTTCAATGGCAATTGGGGCAGTAATATCATTACCCAGGCATATATCTACATCGGCATAAACAAACTGACCGGCGCTTACCTCTTGATGTCCGGAATGTGCTGCAATAATTTTCTCTGTAATTGTCATTCCCATAATTGGTTCAAATACCAGTAATTATTTATTTAAAAGTAAAATTGATTATTTTAAGTCGAATGGAATACTTTAACTAACGTTTTGAGGGGCCAAAGGACACGTCTTTTCGGAAACATACCTCTCCTTGAAATGGAACACAAACTTTAAATTAGTTGGTACATTTATCAAAAGATTTTTAAAAGTCTCATGATTTAATTTTCAGAAAAACGGCCTCTTCTAATCGAATTGATCGAGAGAGGGTTCTGCAAATATCTACTATGACATTTACAACACAAATCATAACGAAATGTCTTATATTCAAGACTTTCTATCTCGTCCGGATCAAGATTATCTATTGCATCATCATTTTCGTCGTCATCGTCTTCTTCAAAGTCATTTATAAACTCCTCATCTTCACAATCATCGTCCATAGAGTCACATGCAGCATAAACTTCAATTTTAACAACATATCTATCATCTTCTTCAGGAACTAGCGACCGTCCACACATATCACAGCTATAACGAATCATTTAAGAATTCCTCCTATTGGCTTGATCCCATTGTAAAAAAATAAGAGTTGAAGAAATAGTTGTCTACTTACTGAATTTCCTTTTACTCCAGCACACATACAGAAACAACATATAAGCACTTTGTCTTCTCATCTTCAGTGTAAAATTATACGAAAATGGATATCTTTGTCAAGCATTTAGAGTTTAAGATAATTAATCAAGCACAACATAAATAACCACAAAACAGAGATGTAAGACATTTACCTATCATCAGTTATAGCTTTTTAAATATAACTGACAGTTATTATGCCATAATATTTCTAACTACGTTAACACACTACATGTCATGTTCTTATGACAATTCAATTGCTAAACAACAATAATTATTATTTAAGGAACCACAATAGAGAAGAACACTATCAAGGAGGCGATGAAAAGAGACGATCTCAAGAAAGGAATAGAGAGATTCCGATTGATTTTAACCGAGTACAACTGCAAACATAAAATAAGCCTTCGACAAATTTTTTTGCCTTCATGATGTCTGTAAAAAAATGTCTGGCAGGTTACCTGCCGACTTTGAATTTCCTATGCATCAATTCGCTTTAACTTCCCCGCCTCCTATTCTGGCAGGTTAAGCTCTCTTTTCCTCCCTAATCCCACTTTTCTCCGTGCCTTTGTGCCTTTGTGTGAGTCCGGGCTTTTTGCCTTTTTTTCACCTGCCCGACTTCGTCGTTCGGGCGGGCACGGAGACGCTGAGGTCGCAAAGAAAATACAAAAACAAATCAAAAGATAAAAGCACTTTCCCTTTGCGCTCTTTGCGGCTTTGCGTGAGAACTTCTTTTTCCCCCTACTCCTTCTTTTCTCCATGCTGCTGTGTGATATTGTCTCTTCTGCTTCTAAAAAAAGACCATTTCATATAAGGAAACCAGGAAACCAGGAGAATACAGACTCAGCTCTCTACAAGTATACACTTTTTCATTTTGTT
>JAIQZR010000087.1 GCA_021777035.1 Candidatus Scalindua sp.
TCTATTATAGTACGGTCAATTACTTTGCCGTTAATTTCTGTAATATTTTCTGACTTTATTGGCTTATCCGCAACCGGATATAAAGCCATTATAGCAATAGCAATAAGTACTACGATCAGTGGTATCTTCCATCTCAAATTCTTTGACATCTAAATTATCTCCTTAGCTCTTATAATCATATATTATTTTCATCCTTCTTCCTTTTCATCCCTGGCCACACTCACGGAAGTTAAAGCGCTTTTATCCACTTTAATTTTAACGTCTTTTGCATCGTCAACTCGAACTATAACTTCATTTTCTTTTACTGATACGACAACGCCATGTACACCCCCAGCGGTTACTATTTTATCCTGTTTTCTCACATTTGATATCATTTCCTGCCTTTTTTTCTCTTTTTGTTTTTGTGGTCTAATGATCAGGAAATACATAACTGCAAACATTATAACCATCATTGCAATCAATGATGTACCCTGCTTTCCTGCGGTTACCATTAAAAAATCCATCAATAAATCTCCTTCAAAAATTGTGATGATTCTGAATTAAATAATTAATCTATTGTAGAGAAAGAAACTGGGATTTAAAGTTGCTGAAATTACCCTCAATTATAGACCGCCTGGCTCTTTCCATCATATTCTCAAAAAAACATATATTATGCAAAGACATAAGGCTTAGTCCCAGAATCTCATTTGCAGTAAGTAAGTGCCTAATATAACCTCTTGAAAAATTTTTGCAAGTATAACAATGACAATCTTCGTCAAGTGGTCTTTCGTCAACCTTATAACAGCTGTTACGAATTTTAAGTTTACCTTCTGTAGTGAAAGCACAGCCATTTCTGCCGTTTCTAGTCGGTATTACACAATCGAACAGATCAATTCCATGTTCAATTCCATCTAGAATATCCACCGGAAACCCAACTCCCATCAGATACCTGGGTTTGTCTGTTGGCAAGTGAGGTACGGTATATTCCAGCACTTCATTCATTAGCAGGTTTCCTTCGCCAACACTTAACCCGCCTATTGCGTACCCGCTAAACTCCATTTCTACCAATCTATCAGCGCACTCTTCACGAATTTCCTTAAAAACGCCACCCTGCACTATGGCAAACAGATCCTGGCTCTCACTGTTATGAACATTGAGGCACCGATTTGCCCATCTTACTGTTCTGTGCATGGATTGTTTGACCCTGTCCCTTTCACACGGGTAGGGCAGGCACTCATCAAAAGCCATTATAATATCGGCTCCTAACGAATGTTGTATATTCATCACCTTTTCAGGATCTAAAAACCTTCTAGATCCATCTATTGGAGATTGAAATTCTACACCATCATCTGTTACCTTTGTTAAGCGTGCAAGGGAGAAAACCTGGTAACCACCGCTATCGGTGATTATTGCTCCATCCCAATTCATAAATTTATGTAATCCACCAAGTTTTTTTACAACTTCATCTCCCGGTCTCAGATATAAATGGTAGGCGTTGCAAAGTAAAGCAGGCGCCTTTGTCTCTTTTAACTGATAAGGTGTTAATGCCTTTACTGTTGCTTGCGTTCCAACCGGCATAAAAGCAGGCGTTGGGATTGTACCATGATTGGTTGTTATTTCTCCGCACCTTGCTTTTGTTTTGTTGTCCTTGGCTAAAAGCCTGAAATGCAAAAAAACCTCCAGTACACTATGTTCTTAATAAATTTTGACCAGATCAATTTCCGGGTAATAATGCCTTAGAATGTCAAACCATCTAAATCCTGATTTAGCCATGTTTTGGGCACCATACTGACACAAACCAACACCGTGTCCCCAGCCGCGACCTTGAAAAACAAAGGAATTTCCACTGTTTTTAATGTTAAATGATGTGCTGCGCAGGTTTTTCGGGCCAATCATAAGCCTGAAATCGTTTGCATTAACCCTTTTTGTTCCACCAGCATGATCAATTTTTATTGTAGAGCAGTGACCGCCAGGTCCAATTTGCTCAGTTTTTATATTACGTATTTTTTTTACATCAACTTTGGCAGCATTAAGCTTGTTTTGGATTTCTATCTTTCCAAGTTTCTTTTTCCAGCGATAATATTTTGAATTATTGCAATAGTCACATTCTACGCCGCTCAAAGGCGGTATACTATTAAGATTAAAAACAAGACTGATGTCTTCCGTGTGCCCTCCACATGTACTGTGGAAATGTCCCGGAAACAGCTTCCAATCATACACCATTACGGTTCCCCTGGATTTGTCTACTATTTCTGTTGCCTTTGTTTGTATCATGTATGAACCTTTATAAGCAAGATCCAGTTTGTTAATATGATAAAGAGCGTTGTCATTAATTTTTTTCTTATAAATTGCATAGGTTCGTACGGCAATTACCTGTGCTTGTAATGCTTCATCATTCCACATAATCGGCATTTCACCTTCAAGAACTCCAGGTAAATACTCTTCAATGCCGATTTCCTCTAATACAGAGAATCTATCATTACCTTTTGGGACTAAAATAAGCTTACCGCAATACTTTGTTTTGTTAACTTTTACAAAACCATTATCAGTAAATATGCTGATGTTTCCGTTTGCTTTTACAAAAAATTTTGGAGTATCAGATGCTAGGATTTTTGTTCTAAAGTCACCTGATTCTAAATACATGGTTGACTTAGTCAAATTTGTTCTGTTAGCTAATATTTTATTACTATTAAAATCGGAAATGCTATAAGGTTGATCAATTTCAATCTCAACTTTCTTTATATTGTCGTGTAGAAGTACACGGATATTAGGTGGATTTGTTAGGTAATTGTCATATTTATAAACAGCTTCTGCATTATTACTAGTACTTAAACATGAAACAAGTAGTGCAATCATGGAACAGACAAAAATCAGGCAGCCAAAGGCACATCTAGTTTTTGGATTAATTGTGGGCAATTTAGTTGTTCCTCTTTTTAAGTATTACTGTCTGCCAGGTTCCCTTTTAATTTCCAACCTTCATACAAGTTCCGTGTCGTATCTTTATATCTCTCAAATTCACTGAAAATACAACCGCAATACGATTGTCTATAGAGCATTTTCTTTTTTGCCATACTCTGGCTACACTCACATAAGTGGCGGTAATCTCTGTATTCGAAAGGTATCCCAACCTGCTCTGATATCTGCTCTCCCATCTCTCTGATTTTCTCGTGATCTTGCTGTTTGCTAAAAAGCAATGTTGAACAGAAAGCATCAAATTTTTTCTCTTTTGCATGATGTGCCGTTTTCCTAAGCCTTAACCTGTAGCAGTCTTCACACCTATTGTCTCCTTCGTAGTCAACTTCACTTAGATATTCTCTTAATCCATATTCTTCGCAATAGTCTATTTTTATCGGATCACTTTCCTGGAAAATATGAACAGCCTTAAGTCTCTTTCTGAATTCCAACAATGGATGAATGTTAGGATTATAAAAATAGCCATGAACTTTTAATCCCTCGTTTCTCAATTCGTCAAGAGGCGCACAGAGACAACCAGCACAGCAAATATGTAGTAAAAGATTAACCATTTAATTAAAAAAGAGAGTTTTGTTTTCCTGTAACTGTATCATGCCCCATATACTCATACGCTCTTTGTGTTGCAATCCTACCTCGAGGCGTTTTGCTTAAATAACCTTTTTGAATGAGAAAAGGTTCATAAACTTCTTCAATTGTATCTTCCTGTTCATTTACAGAAACTGCTATTGTTTTTAATCCAACAGGTCCGCCGCCATGCATTATAATAGCATTTAGTATTTTCCTGTCTAGGTCGCCGAAGCCGTCTTTGTCAACACCCAACATTTCAAATCCTAATTTTGCAATACTCTCAGTAATCTTATTACTGCCTTTTACCTGTGCAACATCTCTGATTCGCCTTATGAATCTATTTACAATTCTTGGAGTACCTCTAGAACTTTTCGCAATCATCTCGGCGCCTTTTGCATCAATTTCTATTTTTAGGGTTTTAGCTGATTTAATAGCAATCTCTTTTAGCTCAACCCATGGATAAAAATCCAGTCTTTCCAGTACGCCGAATCTGGCACGAAAAGATGGTGTTAGCAATCCTTCACGTGTAGTTGCACCAACTAGTGTAAAACGTGGAAGAGTGATCTTTACTGATCTGGCACTCGGCCCCTGGTCGATTAAAATGTCAATAGAATAATCTTCCATTGCCGAATAAAGATACTCTTCTGTAGTTTTGTTTAATCTGTGGATTTCATCTATAAATAAGATGTCTCCTTGTTGCAAATTAGTTAATATGCCAGCTAAATCACCAGGCTTATCAAGGATCGGCCCAGAAGTTGCCTTGATGTCAACATTGATTTCATTGGCAATGATCTGAGAAAGAGTTGTTTTCCCTAGTCCTTGCGAACCTGAAAACAGAATATGATCGAGCACATCTCCCCTCTTCTTAGAGGCTTCAATATAAATATGCAGGTTTTTTTTTATTGATTCTTGTCCAATGAAATCAGAAAATCTTTTTGGCCGTAATTCAATATCAAGGCTGTCATCTTCAGGGACTACATCACAAGAAAGGATATTATTATCAGACATTTCCATGACACCATAATATCTTGTTTATTAAAATCATAACTGGCTATAAATTATACACAACTTAGGGCTTCTTTGATAAGTACTTCAACACCGCCAGCAATATCGATTTTATCGGATGCTTTATTTACCGCATTTTCTGCTTCAGGCTTTGCGTATCCAAGTGATATCATAGCCATTATCGCATCTGAAATTATTGCCATATTTTTTGTTTCGATCGGAGAGTTTGTATCAGGTAAAACACACTTTATTGTTTCCTTTAATTCTAATATTATTCTTTCTGCTGTTTTTTTACCAATACCCTTAATACGCTGTAATGACTTTAAATCATTACCAACAATACATCTCTCAAACTGACTAATTGAACTACTTGATAATATCATTAGTGCCATGCTAGATCCAACACCATTCACTGAAAGAAGTAAATTAAACAGGTTTCTTTCTTCCAATGAAAAAAACCCATATACCTTTAATTCATCATCTCTAATAGAAAGCTTTGTATATAACTTCGCAATCTTTTTTTTAGATATTTTCTCAAAAGTTGACAGTGGTATGTGGATTTTGTATCCAATGCCATTGGTTTCAATTGTTGCAGTCGTAGGTGTTTTGTGTACTAAATTACCATGAATAAAATCAAACATTTAACTAATATCAACCATACTGGTTATAAATAAAAAACAAAGCCTTGCAATATTTTGTCAGGCAAAATTCCTGGAACAATTCTGTGCTTTATTGTGTGGAGGACTTATATATCCAAGCAAACAAGTGGGAGAGAGAACAGACGAAGTTAGCCATAGGCTTCATGGGATTGTCAAACAGGCTGTTTCTTGAATTGTATTTTCAGCCTATATCGTTCCCGTTATGAAGTTTTAAGCTAAGTTTATCCAATTGGTTAATTATGTCATCAACGTATGCTTGCGTAAACCCATCTTGACCTAAAAGTTCGGTTTCTGTCTTTGATACCAAATCGTTTATCGTCTCGATACCCATTTCTTCAATGGCACTCCTGCAATTATCTGAAAGCCCTATTTCAGAAATAGTTTGTGATAAATTGTTTTCGTCTACGACTGCATCCGTATCAATAAATATTTGAGATTCAACTGCCTGTCCAAGGCGTAACCCTTTCTGGTTAAGTATGCTTTTGATTTCAGTTAAAGAAGTTTCTCCAAAATTTTTATATGATAGTAGTTCATACTCAGTAACTTTTGTTAAATCTGCTAGTGTTAGTATATTCATGCGTTCCAAACAGTTTTTACTTCTAACGGATAGCTCGAAATCTGAAATTGGAATGTTTAATACCTCGATTTCTTGATCTTGCTTCTTGACCTTATCATCGTCATAGCGCATGTTTACACCAGCAACAGCATCCTTAAGAAAAAGCTTTGCTGTCTTATGATTCGGATATGACTGTAAAACTGCACAATAACAGGAGATTGCATTTTCATAATCATCATTGTCTTCATATAGCAGGCCCAGATTGATCATGGCATTAGTGTATAATGGCACATTCTCTACGCATTTTTTATAGTATTCGAGTGCTTTTTCGTCTTCACCGCTTAGGTCGTAATAGTAAGCAAGCCGAAATAGCGAATTAGAGTGGTTCGGGTTAATTTCCAATGTTCTGTTGTAATGTGTTAGTGCTTCTTCATATTCACCAAGGTTGTCAAGGCAGTGTGCCCACTGGTAGTGAAGATCGGCATCATTATCATGCCCCTTAGATAATTTTTGAATTATTTTTAAGGCACTTTGTGAATCTCCAGACAGCCTTTGTGTTTCTGCTATGTTTACTTGAATTTCAAATTCGTCTTCGTTTGCTTGTTTTGAACGTTCGAAGTATTCAAGCGCTTTTTCATATTCTTCACGCTCTTGATAACATTTTCCAAGGAAATAACATGCAAACTTGTTGGATTGCAATGCGGTAAGCACTTCAAATGCCTCTTCCTGCTTTCCTGATATCCATAAACATATACCCAAAACTAAAGTGTTTTTTTTTGCTCCGGAAGTACCTTTCTCTGTGCCAATAGACGATCTTAGTTCATCTATTTTGTTTTCTAGTTTCTCATAATTGGCTTTTGATGTATAAATTTGGTTCTTTAGTGTAAAAATATTTTCCCTTGTCATTGGTTCTGTTGCAAAGGCTTCATCTAAATCTAACTCGTTACTTACCATTAACTTAGCTCCAAAATAAAGAATAATATAAAAGTGTGGATATATGTAGTGTATAGATTGGTAAAACTATTTGCATCTGTAATCTGCAACTAGAATGTATCATACAACCTGAATTCTAAATAGAAATTAATTATACGTCGTTTAAATGTATCAAAAAATATATAAAATTGCAAATAAAATTTGCTTGAAATTAAAGGTTTGACTAATACTTATGACTATGATATAGATAAATTTACGTCAACAAATTGATATTGGTTATGCTTAATCATGCCTTCTTAGAGAGGCTTGGAAATCAAGGAAGGCTCTACCTAAAGAAATTATAATGTAATGAAAAAGAAGCATAAGATTGAAGTAAATGGCATTGTATTCGGCAAAAATAACCCATTGGTTTTAATTGCTGGCCCCTGCGTAATTGAAACGGAAAAGGAGTGTTGTCAGATTGCTGAAAAAATTAAAAATATTGCTATAAAAGCAAATATTCCATTTATTTTTAAAGCGTCATATGACAAGGCAAATCGTTCTTCTATCAAGTCTTATAGGGGGCCGGGTATCAAGAAGGGTATTAGAATCTTATCAAAGATTAAGAAAGAGGTTGGCGTGCCGATACTTTCGGATGTCCATTGTTGTAATGAGATTGATATGGTGCAGGATGTGTTGGATGTGATCCAAATACCAGCCTTCCTCTGTAGGCAGACTGATCTACTTTTGCGTGCAGCGAAAACAGGGATACCGATAAACATTAAAAAGGGGCAATTTTTGGCGCCTTCGGATGTCAAGCATATAGCAGAGAAGGTGCTTTCAACAGGTAATAAAAATATAATATTTACTGAGAGAGGTACAATGTTTGGATATAATAACCTTGTCGCTGACATGCGCTCTATTGTTATTATGAAGAATATGGGTTTCCCGGTAGTTTTTGATGCTACGCATAGTGTTCAATTACCAGGTGGAATGGGCCAGACTTCCGGTGGGCAGAGAGACATGATTGAGCCGTTAACAAATGCCGCTGTTTCAGTAGGTTGCGATGGGTTGTTTATCGAAACACATGAAAAACCAGAGAAGGCTTTATCCGATTCCGCGACAATGTTGCCGTTAAAGCAACTACTTCCTCTCCTTAAAAAGGCAATAAGAATACGAGACGCCTTGAAGTCAGAATAGACACTATACTGTTACAAAAGCATTAAGAGATACTTGGAAGAAGTTAAATATTTTGAAATGTTCGTTACTATACAAAAATTGTAGAATAACTCGTTATGCAGCTAGTATTAACTAAAAAATAATTTCAAATACCCCGTAAAGTAAGAGAACTTATTAAAGAATTGAAAAAGGCGAGTTTTGTAAATAGGGGAGGAAGAGGTAGTTACAGAAACTTTGTACATCCTAAAGTGACGAAGCCTATTACAATATCTGGTAGGCCAGGTGATGATGCATTGGATTATCAAGAAAAAATAGCCAAAATAGCAATTAAGGAGTCAAAAAAATGAAAGATAGCGCAAAATATGTAAAGATCGTTGAATGGTCAGATAAAGATCAGTGTTTTATTGGAAGTTCTCCTGGTTTACTCTATGGTGGTTGTCATGGTGATAACGAACAAGAGGTTTTTGCCGAGTTATGTGAAATAGTTGAAGAAACAATAGAATTATATAAGGAAGACGGTAAACCGTTACCAACACCTACATCTGGAAAAGAGTATGTAAGTAAAATATTGAATATAGCATAACGAATCAGCCAACCCCCCCGCCATTTGTGATTCGATTATTCTTAGGCTCTTTGTTTATCTTATTTTTATCTATTATTTTATTTGTCAAACTGGCTTGCTCACCTCAGCGTTATTTGCGAAATATTAAACTATAAAGAAGTGAAATAAAAAATGGGATTAGTAAACGCAAAAATTGAATTAAAGAACCCTAGAAAGCCTGATTTGGTATCTGTAGAGGTTGATGCGCTTGCTGATACCGGTTCAGTACATCTTTGTATTCCGGAACATATTAAAATACAACTTAAACTGGAAGAAATTGATAAGAAAGATGTCACATTAGCCGATGGGTCTGAAAAATTGATTCCTTATGTTGGTCCTATTGAGCTAAAATTTAAGAATCGGATTGGTTTTTGTGGCGCATTGGTAATGGGTGATCAGACATTGTTAGGCGCAATTCCGATGGAAGATATGGATTTGATTGTAATACCAAAAACTAGAGAGGTTGCAATCAATCCTATGAGTCCTAACATTGCGACATCTATTGTAAAAAAATCTCATTAGATACACGGATATTATGCAAAATAGCGAATCATTAAACGATTTAATCGATATAGTAAAGAATTTGGGTCAGATATATCGGGAAGAGAATTTAAGGGTTGATATTGATTTCGATCCGAATGATGGTATGACTATGGTTAAATATGATGACTCAAATGGTTTGAAAAAAACTATATTTATTAATTCAAATAATAAAACAATAAGCGGTATCGATACAACAAAATTCTGGTTGCCTGATTATTCAAATATACAAAAGGCGAATAAGAAGGTTATACGTTTTTTGGAGGACAAAGGCTACATTGTTGCAAACCTTACATATAGAACAAAACAATGAGGTCAGAAAAGTACATAAAGTGAGGGAGGGGCGGTTGGAACCGTTTGAACTGTTTAATCCGTTCAAAAAACTTCAAACTTTTTTGTTAAGTAAGGGCATTCCTAATCTTTTCCGGTATTGCCATTGGTTTTTTATTAACTCCCAGACATGCAAGGAGAGTCGAACCTTCCGCAATTAGACTTTCTTCATTAATCCGCCTGATCTCATAACGAAATTCAATTCTCGCGAGTTTCATCATAGATAAGCATGTTTTTATAATCAGAAGATCATCAAACATGGCAGGTGATCTGTATTTACAATGAGCTTCCGCCACCGCAAGAAATATATTTTCTTTTTCAATTTCCGCATACGAAATGCCCATGTCTCGCAAAAATTCTATCCTGCCCATTTCAAAATAAACAAAGTAGTTTGAGTAATATACGATCCCCATCTGGTCGGTTTCCTGGTATCTTACTCTGACATTTATTTCACTACATTTCATAGTCCGGTTGTATCGATATATGTAATAAAAATGTACTTCAAAATGCATCAAGTACAGTAATGCACAGCCGCGACAAATTAAAAACAATTTAGAGATTCAGGTATTTAGGAATTCCTTAATCCTTAAATTATGAATCTTTGGTGTTAAAGTATTCTAGTTTATAAAATAATTCCAAAAAAAGAAGATTTTATATGGTGTAATATCATATATTGAAAAATCCCCCTGTCTCATATTTCCGGATGAGACAGAGGGATTTTTAAAGATTTTGTATCACAGCCGGAAACCCGGTTATGGCCTTGCCGCTTTGAGGAATGAGTCACTGTAAATCTGCTTATTGAGAAGCATTTCTGCGCAGATTGCAGCATCCATGAGTTCGGTATCAAGCACATCCATGAGAGCAGTGTCCATGCCTGCAGCAATTGCCATTGTCAAGAATGTTCTACTTATCAAAGATTTTTCCTTCGTTCCCTGCGACAAATTACTTAAACCAACAGTTATATGCGGAGAGGGGTCAGAAATAAGTTTTATCTGGTTAAACACTTCCAGCATGTAGGCAGGTTGTTTTTGATCAACACTTATCGTGAACAAAATAGGATCAATAAAGATTTTGTCCATATCGACATCGTGTTCCAACGCTTTTCCGGCAATCTCTGCTGCTATTTCAATACGAGTGTCTATATTTTGAGGTATACCCTCCTTATTCATAGTGAGACAAATCAAAGCAGCATTATGCTCCTTTGCAAGCTGCATGTACGTGTCAAGTACTTCAGGATCACCCTGAGCAGAATTAATCATAACATCGTTTTTGACTACCTCAAGACCTGCTTTAATGACACTCAGTTTCTGGCTATCAATTGCAATAGGTGTCTTCACCGCTTCCTGCGTTGTCTCTACCAGCCACCTCATTGCATCCTCTTGATCAGCAGCAGCAGTTCCAACATTAATGTCCAGATATGTAG
The DNA here is from genome assembly GCA_021777035.1 of Candidatus Scalindua sp. GTDB lineage: Bacteria > Planctomycetota > Brocadiia > Brocadiales > Scalinduaceae > Scalindua. The sequence goes on from JAIQZR010000087.1 coordinate 10,725, forward strand.
CGCCTGCTTCAGTCTGTTTTTTCGCTAATTCATGGATTACAGAGGGATCTCTTTCTTTAATAGCCTTCTTTACATCCAGAAACATTCCATTAATTCTTTCAGCCAGGGTAATCATCTTCTTCTCCTCCTTCTATGTAAGATTTTCTATATGTTTTTTAACAATTGAAATTGCTTCAGGGTGGTTCATTCTGATTATGTCTACACCGGACTGCATTAAAGTAGTAGCGGTAATTGCTTCCCACATTATTCCTCTATCAGCAAAAGATCCCCATTGAGGCGCTTCGCTGTCACTGGCCTTTGCTTCCTTTGCACGCCATGCCTCATGACCAACATCGCAAATAACCGGTGTTGCCATCTGCTGGTCTCCTGATAGTGCGGCCATTCTTCCTCTTTCATGGATTGAGTAGCAATACTCAATACCGTATCCAAGTGCTCCTGTGGTCTGGAACATTACAATCCTGTCAGTAGGGAATCCTAAATCGGTTACCAGGATGTTTATTTGCTTTCCAATGTTTATATCAACAGGCGCCTGCGTTATCAGGTTGTGCCCATCTGCAAGGCATACGGCAGTAATGGTTTTGTAGTTTTCCTGCGTGGCACCTCCCAGAAGACATTTCTCTCCTTTAGCCGCCTCACTAACCTTTGGCATTATTTCATTATCGCGCTCATCATTTTCACAACCCCATATGATGAGCGGCACATCTACAGCCTCGAGAATAGATTTAACCGTGCTTACCGTTTCGTCTGCACCTTTGTTTCCCCTGTCAGGGTGTATACCATCAAGTTTCAGACAGATTAAGTCCGCACCAAATTCAACACATTTCTTCGCCCAGTTTGCGGGGTTGTTAATAACATTAGCGTAATGCTTCAAAAGCGGCTCAGGCCACTCTTCAGGTGGGACATCATACACATCCATTGCAATCACCGGTTTGTGGCCGGGACTTCCGTCGAAATCCATAAACGGAATACAGTTTGCGCCGCCTATGGTTACGGACTTTCCCCTGGTACCTCCTTCATCTTTGGTTGCTCCGATAGTAACTTCTTTTACTGTTCCTGGACACTTATCTACTATATTTGCAATTTCCATTTTTTATCTCCAAACTAAAAGGTAATCATTTATCCGTTGTGACGGTTACTAATTTATTCATTAAATTCTTAATTTTGATATAAACATTGTTTTCTGTACTTATTTCCAACAATGATTCGCCGGAGGTAATATGATCATATATTTCGTCATCAAATGGTAATTCTGCTGATACTTCAATTCCGGATTTGGAAATTTCAGCTTTAACTTTTTCACTTACTCCCTTTGCAGGTACTTTACACATAACGTATATATATTTGTTAATTTTAATAGGCAGGCTTTCAATCAATTCGGTAATTCTGTTCGCGGTATGTACACCGATAATTGTAGACTCAAATGCAATTATAAGCAAATCAACATCATTTGTTGTTCTACGTGATAGATGCTCCATTCCAGCTTCGGTATCAATTACAATGTAAGGGTAGCTCTGTTCCGCCTTATCAAGATATCTACGAAGCAGATTATTGGCATAGCAGTAACATTTTGGGCCTTCAGGCCTTCCCATCGTCAGCAGATCGAATTTGTTTTCTTCAACAATACTTTCTTCAATACGGTATTCGATGTATCGATCCTTTGACATTGATGCAGGGATATCAACCCTCTTTTCAACTACGTCGTCACGTATGTCCGCGATTGTGCTCTTTACCTCAATACCCAGTGATAATCCAAGTGTTGAGTTAGGATCCGCATCGACAGCGAGAACCGCTTTACCAAGTTCCTCAGTAATATAACGTATTATTAGAGTTGCGGTGGTTGATTTACCGGTACCACCTTTTCCCGCCATTGCAATTGTATATGACATTTAATTTGTTCCTGAAAATTGGTTATTTAGTGATGACAGCTCTTCCAGTACAGAAGGAAATTCGTCAAGATTGGTATGTGGCAGAAAATTGGCAGACATAAACTCTTCCATATACTTCCGGTTTCCCATAAGATCGAAATATGTCATCTGCGAGGCAATGCTCTGTACCGTTTCAAACGCATCCTCTGACAATAACGCCATCTTTGCACCAGTTAAGGATGTATTACCAACAAATTTTATACGTGATGACGGCATATCAGGTAGCATACCAATAGTTATTGCATTCCTAACGTTAAGATAATTTCCAAAACCACCGGCAAGATAGACGCAATGTACATCGTTGATACCTAATCCCATTGATTCTATCAGGAGTGAAACTGCGGCATAGATTGCACCCTTTGAACGGATGAGGTTTGCTATATCAGCCTGTGTTATCACAATTTCGTTATCGATACCGGTATCTTCCTTACTGACTAAAACAAACTCATATTCATCATCTCTTTTTCTTAATCTGTCTGTTTTTATTCCTTTTTGGAAATTTCCAGACCTGTCAATGATTCCACTTCGTAACATTTCAGCAATACAGTCCAGCAAACCGGAACCGCATATTCCCCTCGGAGGAATATCTCCAATGGCAGAGTAGCTTACTTCAAATTCTTTTGTGATATGCATTATTTCAATAGCTCCCTTTGCAGCCCTCATTCCATGTTTGATACCGCTTCCTTCAAAGGCAGGCCCTGCTGATGCAGAACAGCATACCATCCACTCTTTATTACCCAGTACAACTTCGCCATTAGTTCCGATATCAATCAAGAGAGTTGGCATCTCCTCCTTGTCCAGTCTTATCGCAGCAGCTCCGGATGTTATATCTGCACCAACATAAGCAGACACACTTGGAAGGGTGTAAAGGAGTCCTCGGCTATTAATATCAATTCCTATCTGAATAGCTCGTATAGGAGGGATAAAGTTGGCAGTAGGTATATATGGCTCTTTCCTGATACGTTCAGGATCCAATCCTAACAAGAAGTGGTGCATTGCAGTATTACCGGCACTTACGATAGCCGTTATATCATCAAGTATAATACTATTCCTCTTAACTAATGTTGAAATAAGGTTATTTATATCTGTTACAATAGATCGTTGCATTTCGTCAAGCGCATCATTCTGAATTGCATATATTATTCTCTGAATGTAGTCCTCTCCAAATTTCATCTGCGTATTATAGACAGCTTCTGAGTCAACAACTTTAGAGGTTTCCATTTCAAGTAGACATGCGACTACAGTCGTTGTTCCCACATCAATTGCAACACCATAGTTGGTGTTACTGGTATCACCTGGCTGCACGTCAATAATCTCCAGTATTTTTCCACGATGTCCAAGTGTAACGGTTACTGTCCAGTCCTCTTGTCTCAGAACTTCAGGGAGCTTTTTCAGTATACTATAACCGGTTTGCATAACATTCAGTTCTACGCTCTGTTTCATCATAATGGCCTGATAAAGTCGTTCGTGGTCAGCAATATTGTCGTCCATTGTGGGTGGTTCCAGTTTGAGGCATATCTTTTTAACCAAAGCATCATGTTTGAATCCTGCCCGACCAAGAATCGCTTTCCATGTCATAGAATGCTGTTCATTCTGGTCTAAAAGTATTTTTTTCCCTTCAAGCCTTGTTTCGTGGGGGATAAGGATCTGTAGCTCACTTGTAATTCCCGCTTCACAAGCAATGATATAATCCTTGTCCACTTCTTCTTTGCTGAGTAGCTTTGTCGTTGGGGCATCTACGGTGCCGCTGGAAAGGATAACCTTGCACTTCCCGCATATACCATCACCTCCACAGATGCTGTTAATGTAAATATTTGCACTGTGTGCAGCATCAAGTACGGTGCTGCCCTCATTGACCTCTACAATCTTATCATTGGGTAGGAAATGTATCTTATATCTATTACTATTTTCTGACATGGTTCTTTTAAAGTAGAAATTAAGGCATGATAGTAAAAATTCTTAGCTCGGATAAGTTTGGCTAATGCAGTTAGTTATTAATATAGTATGTTAACGCATGTTTATTGAGTCTACGAACATATCGTATAATTGCGTAATGCTGAAGAGAATAATTCTTCCTTTCCTGAAACACAAATTATACTGCAACAGAATTATATTTAATTCCAAGTGTTCTTAAGGAACGTTGGCAATCCTGAGGCTTCTTTAGGGCCAACCAGTGGTTCCCATTTTGTTCTTTCCTGGATCTTTGCCGATAATATGGCAACAAGGCCGGGAACTATGATCTTCCTATGCTTCACCTTTTCCTCTATCTTCGCATCAGTCATTGCCTTTGCAATTACATCCTCATTGAGCTTATCGCCAGAATATGCGGTAAGTACAGAAGTTCCATCTGTTCCAACTGCAAGTATATAAGCCGGAACACGGCTGGCTTCCACTTCTCCCTCAACTGTGTAATATGTCAGTGAGAAGTTAGTAGTAAAGAGAACAGGTGAATTCTCATTGACCTGTCCGACTTCATAAAGTTTTGGTTCTACCTGTACAGGTTTTTGAGGATCGGTAAAAATGTTCTGACGTACTGTCAATAAAGGCATAATCTGCCACGGTTCACATGCATCAACTACTACTATTCCCGCATATTTCGCTATGAAAACGCTTGCACTAGCCACTTCTTGAGTAGGTTCGAGGCTCGGCATATATGTTAAGGCTGGAAAGCCTAATTGTCGAAATGCTTTTTTTAACGCTGCTCTTCTTATTTTAGTTAGGCCTTGTAAAATCTCTTTTGTGCTTTCAGAAACCTGGTTTAAAACGATGTCTGTAACACCGACCCCTTTTATTTTTTCTGTCAGATCTGCCAACTCCTCAAGGGTAGAAGCGCTTATTGTCATTGGACAACTCTTATCTTTTGCAATATTTGCCATAGCTTCCCAGTTTTCTGCATTTGCACCATATATCAATGGTTTCTTGTCTGTACAGGTCTCTACAGCAGCTTTCATGTTATCCGCTGACTTGCTTTCAAGGATAAGGGACAAGTGGGTATTTTCACTAACCTGTTTTGCCCTGTCTGCAAACTTGGAAGCATCGCCGCTTTTATTCAACAGTGCAATAAGATCGATTTCTATCTCAGTTCCAACTCGGGTAAACTTAAGGTTATTTATTTTATTTAATCTTTCATTAAATGCGTCATCGTCAAGGTCATCACTCAAGGTTACAGCAATTCCGGTCGGATTGTAGAATTTTTCATCATGTCTGAAAAGGACGTTTTCTTCGCCAATGTTTACCTGTTTGTCTCCGACTCCCACTGATACCAGTTTAATGGGTGGGGCCGAAGCTTCACCAAGAACGCTTTTTGCTTCCTCACTTACGTCAGGACAATCTTTTAATTCGGCTTTCTTTTGTGCCAGTTGCATTGCAAATGCTAAACAAGTTGCTCTACCACATTTTTTACAGTTTGTTTTTGGGAGAAGTTTAAAAATCTCAAGACCTGTCAGTGCCATATGTCCTATCCTTTATGATATTGTAAAAAATTTTATAAATCGCCTGTATTTTTGATTATCTTACTGATTAATCCATAACTAACAGCCTCTTCTGCAGACATCCAGTAGTTTCTTTTTGTGTCATTTTCGACCTTTTCAAACTTCTGGTTTGTTTCCTCGGCTATCATTCTATTAATTTTTTCACGACATTTTAATATTTCACTTGCTTCAATTTGTATGTCTGATGCAGTACCATGCACTCCGGTAGATGGCTGATGAATAAGTATTCTGGAATTTGGCAGACTCACTCTGTTTGCCTTATCCGTGCCAAGAAGTATTAATGCGGCGGCACTTGCAACAACACCTGCGCAGATATTTATGATCTTCGGTTTAACAAACTTCATCATGTCGTATATCGCAAATCCTGCATCTGCATCGCCTCCAGGAGAATTAATAAATACTTTGATCTCTTTCTCAGGGTCATCCTGCTCCAACAATAGAAGCTGCGCTATTACACTCTGAGCCATTTTTTTATTAACTTCATCAGTAACCATGATTATCCGGCTCTTTAAAAGTTTTTCACCTAATGAATCCGGTTTTTTGTCCTCTTTTTCGTCTTTCGCTCGTAAGTTTATATTGTTCATAATCTCTCTATTATCTTTCTTTTTAAAACATAGGATCCATTTTAAGAACAGGGTGGTCGACCTTTTGCAGATGTTCCAAAACTTCCTCCTCTGTCTGAGCTATTGTTTCATCGGCAATCTTATTAATAAAATCTTCCAAACCCGCTTCCTCTGCAGCTTCGTTGAGTGCATCTGCTATTTCGTCTTTAAGATGTTTCGGCATCCAAACCATTCTTGCAAGACCTCCGTCCCCGGATATGAATTTACTGCTCCCCATGTAAAATTTGCTATGGCCGACAAAGCCAGGTGTCTGTATACCGCCGCCTACAGTTCCTGCAAGAGTAGAAAACTTCATTCCACATGGAGTCATACCGGTGAAGTCTCTGTCAACGGTCATTATCCCATTCGTCATCGGAAGCATTGCAGAGATACATTCAAAGCAGCCGCAGCTTGTCATTGGATTAGTAACCATGCTGTACATACTTACCTGTTCAAATTCTTTATTGGAAGCCTGGTACAGGAATTCATTTGTACCTTCCCAAAGTCCCAGTTTCTCATCAATTGTTTTCCCTTTTTCAATAGGTTGATTCGGTCCGGTTGGTGTTATTTCAAAACCCGCTTTTCCATCAAGCCAGCTGACAGCGCCACATAATCCGGAACGCTCAGGAGATATTATACAGACATGGCTCGGCGCAAAACTCTGGCACAACGTGCAACTGTAAAATTGATTTACTGAGGCATCTGTCATGCCCAGGGCCCTCTCATCACGTTCTGTAAAAGAAGCCTTTACTTCATCTAATTTCTTTTCAACATCCTCTTTATTTGTGAACAATGTGATTTGAACTTTATCTAAAAGAGCGCCATATTCCTCGTGGTACTTAGAATGTATTATATTTCCTAAGTGTTTAAGTCTAAATCCTTTATTGTATGCATCCTTGCTGATCCTGTGCCTGATTATATCTCGCTGTCCCATATGGAAAAACCCTTGTGCTTCACCAAGGAAGTGATGTGTTCTTCGCTCAAAGATAGGTTCGAAATCGGCTTGCATCTTACGACCTGACACTTCTACGTATACTCCTAATGGTTTACCAGCACCAATTTCCATTTCATCCATATCAGGGCCAACAACTTCAATCTTACCGTCTTCAATATCATTGTTGTCTCTCATTACGACATACTCAAATGCGGGTGTACCAGGACCACCAACCTCTATCTGCATATCGTCTTTTCTTATTCTTTCACCTTCAAAAGCAGGGCCATAAGCAACTGGAATGTCAACCTTAGCGGCAGCAACTTTTAATCCTCTTACTTCAATGCATTTCTCGACGATTTTATCATGAGATATTAGTGGGACGACATGCTCATATGTACATACACCTGTTGGTAATATTGCCGGTATATCAGTATCTGCGATTGTAGGAAAGCCATAGTTTATTGCACCTGCAGCATTAGCATATTTTTCATCATCTACTTCTCCCAATGCCATTACAAACGCAAAAATTCTATTTTTGTTATAAATCAGGTTCCTTGTGAAATCAGCAGGTTTTATACCTCCAAAGGACAGAGCTGCCTTGTTGGCAAATCCAAGAGAATAAATCGTTGATGTGATACTCTTCCCGAAAGGCACCAGCCTTGTCTCCCATCCCAGCTGTACTCCTTCTTCGTCTAATTGTTCGGCAAACGATTTCCCATTAGTGTTTCCTGAAATAAAAACATACAAGTTCTTTTCCTGTAGTTCACGAGCAATTTGAACAGCAATCTCGTTTGTTGGTGCAGCGCCTACTACTGCCGCAAACCCCGGTGCAGTACCGTCGACAAACTCTATGCCTCGTTCCCGCAATATGACATCCGTAGCTGCACCTAACCATATACCATCAACAGGATTGGGGCCAATAAGGTATTTACACGCCTCTATTACTTCTTCCGCGAAAAGGGTAGCAATGCCTGCATCAAGGGCCCAACCAAGATACGGTAGATATATTTTTTCTTCCGGTATTGGCGGCAGCAAAGCCCTGGCATGTCCAAGCGCCTCTTCACAATCCCCGAGTGTCTTCACTTCAAAGGCTGTTGCAGAATAAATTATAGGCAGATAATAACCGGTATCAGGATACTCTACCTTAGTGTCTTTACCCTTTGATTCAATCGCCTCTCTCAGTTTTTCTTCTGCCTGTTTTACTATACTGTGCGCGCCTCTTATCGCAGCAGTAGCTATTATTCTAGACATATGTAAATACTCCTATTGAATGTTAATCTTTTTTATGGTGATCACTGGTAATGCTATATTTGCACCAGACTTGCATTTCTTATCAGTCAATCGAAAGTGCTCTTCTGTCTTCCATATCATAAAGTTTTCTTTCCTTCTTTTCGTTTATACCCAACGCATCGCGTTTCTTCTCTATATGCGCTTTTATGAGAGTTCCCATCTCCTTAAGATCAGGGGTAAATGCCCATTTACCTCCCACTATATCTTCCAAACCCTCACAGATAAATTTATCAACATCCGGCGCTCCCGCAACCGGTGATTTC
>JAIQZR010000088.1 GCA_021777035.1 Candidatus Scalindua sp.
AGTAAATATGGAATAACAAAAGAACATTTTTGGGTAGTGGGTGTTGGAATTGACAACAGGATATTATACATCGAATTAATTAGCCTTGGGAGTATCAGTACAGCAGTAGTAAATCCCAATGAAGTCCTTAGGTTAGCAGTACAAAAAAATGCTCCAAAAATAGTATTAGTCCACAATCACCCAAGTGAGACCTTAAAACCATCGGCAGAAGATAAAGACCTGACCGACCGGTTAATCCAGGTTAGTTACTTGTGAAGAAAGATTATTGAAACGCGTTGTTTATATTTCAATGCACCACCAATGCTTAAATGCGGTGACCCTAAGTTACTATACAGCTATGTGGTTGAAAATAAAACACTTGAAACAATTCAGATATACTATTAAAATCCGTCATTATACTGGAATAGTAAAAGAACTTGATATCCGACATAATGTAAAAAGTAAATCGGAAAAAAGAAAAAGCCGTATAGCGTTAACTCAAGTGCTAGACTTTTAATAAGTAGAAATATGACAGCAAATAATTTAATAGAACGATAAAATGAAACAAAAGGTATATATCGAAACAACCATTCCTAGTTTCTACTATGAAACACGTACTGAGCCAGAAATGGTTGCCATGCGAGAATGGACACAAAATTGGTGGAATAATCAACAACATCATTATGACCTTGTTACAAGTATTCCAGTAATTGAAGAATTAGAGAATGGAGATCATCCTTCAAAACAAGCAACTCTTGAACTTATTTCAAAGCTTCCGATTTTGCCTATTCATGAAGCAATCGAAGAAATAGTAGAAGAGTATGTCACTCACTATATTATGCCAAATGACCCAAAGGGAGATGCTCTTCATTTAGCCCTTGCATCCTATCACCATTGTCACTTTTTGCTGACTTGGAACTGTGCCCATTTAGCGAATGCAAATAAATTTGAGCATATTCGTCACATCAATACGATGCTGGGATTGTATGTTCCAATTTTGACCACACCTTATGAATTACTTTACTGGGAGGAAAAATAAATGTCAACTAACAAAGCGATAGAAGAAATAAGGAAAACACGTCATGAAATTTCTGCAAAATACCATCATGATACTAAGGAATTATTAGAACATTATAAACAACTGGAAAGTAAATATTCAAACCGGATTTACAGTAAAAAAACGGCTAAAGAAAATTCACAAATTAAATGATATTAATATCAAGACCGTTAATCCGGTTAACTTTTGCACAAAGGAGAATTTGAGGTGACAAGGGGTCAAGTCTGCCTATGGCTTAACTTAGCATTTCCTTACAAACATTTTAGACGTTTAAAATACTATTTGTCACAACCCATCCTTTTCTTAAGAGGAGATGGATGATAGGAAATTGTTTTTGAGCGATTTTGTAAGAGTAGTGAAATTGTTAATAAAATTCAAGTGTCTTTTTGGAAATTACACCCTGAAACCGGGGTCACCCATTAGTAGGCTCCTGTCAAGCACAAAAAACCTCCCTTGCACGAAAAAAAAGAATTTTTTTTCGTGTTATCATCTCTAATGATAACAGAGATTTTAGATTGAGATTTAGTATTTTGTTTTATACAAAGACTTGCTATACTTTATTTTACTCGCAGGAGGAAACCGGGGTCACACCTTGATCAGTGATTAGCGGATAATAATAAACCTCTTTTATTGCATCAGGACAAGACACTCACCTGCGTTTCAGCGTTATCACCACCATGACAGTAAGTCAGTATGTCTCCAGCACTGCCTCCTGTAGAATCAATGTCATTGAATTAAGGGATTTAATTCTCAAATGCAAAAACAAATCTTCTTTTTTGGAGTGCAGTGATCGCCTGTCCGCCAGTCTATTAGGCGAGTGTCACTGCTTTAAAACGCATCATCACGCCCGTTCGGACGGGGATGATGCACTCCATATTTTCTCCATAATTCAATGATATTGCCCTCTTTATCATAGATATTTCTATCTTCCATTCATATATTTTTTTTGGTACCATAAAAAAAGTATTGAATCTATATTCATACTTCCTATAGTAGATCGAATGTGAATGGAAGGCTTCACCATTAAGTGAATTTCGAAGCAATCATATTGTAGTACTTAGTACAGTTCATTTTGAGCAGTTAGATAAGATAGCCTGCAAATTGCATAGCAGTATCATGTAGATTACAATGATTCTATGATCAAGAGTTTTAAGCACAAAGGTCTGGAAAGATTCTACCTGACAGGAAATAAAGCGGGTATCCAGGCACAACATGCTAAAAGAATTATTTTAATCCTGGCTCAACTCAATCAGGCAAAAATGGTTGATGACATGAATATTCCAACCCTAAAATTGCATGAACTTAAGGGAAAGAGAAAAGGGACTTGGTCTGTTAAGGTGCAAGAAAACTGGCGCATAACTTTTCGATTTGTAAATGGTAGCGCAGAAATGGTCAACTATGAAGATTATCATTGAAGGAGTGAAATTATGAAAATGCACAATCCTCCCCATCCAGGTGAAATTATCAAAGGATTATGGCTTGATCCAATGGGTGTAAGTATTACACACGCGGCAAAGGCAATAGGCGTTAATCGCAAGTCTCTATCTAACATCATCAATGGCA
>JAIQZR010000089.1 GCA_021777035.1 Candidatus Scalindua sp.
AAAAGGGGACGCATTGGCCTGTCTGTCATCCTCATTGTTAAAATTTCCTTGTTTGAAGGTCTACTTTCACGCTTAAAAAACCCACCAGGAAATTTTCCGACGGAGTAAGTCTTCTCTCTATAATCAACTGTCATAGGGAGAAAATCACCACCCTTCGGATCACCACATACCGCCGTAGACAAAACAACCGTATCTCCATAACGGACTATAACAGAGCCATCCGCCTGCGTTGCAACTTCGCCGGACTCAATGCTCATTGTCTCTCCGCCAACCGTCTCTTCAACTATATTTTTCACTATAAAATCCTTTCACCAACCTATTTTAACGACGTATGCCCAACTTCTTTATCAGGCTCTTATAACCCTCTTCATTTTTTCTCGTAAGATATTTCAGTAACCTCGCTCTTTTACCAACCATCATAAGTAATCCACGCCTTGACGTATGGTCTTTTTTGTGCTCTTTAAGATGATCACTCAGATGTTTTATCCGCTCCGTTAACAAAGCAACTTGTACTTCCGGAGAACCCGTATCGGTATCGTGAACTTTGTTACCTTCAATTAATTCTCTTTTCAACCCTTTTTCTATGCCCATCATAATCTCCTTTAAATATATAGTATCGCATAATATATCACAATGGTATTTGGATTTCCAACTAAAATTTAGCCATAAAATTTAGCCTTCAATCAATTACTTTAACCTTTGAGACAACCTTACTAATATGTGATTCCGATTCCTCTCTCGTTTCTACGGAAAATGTGGCAATGACAATACTTTTGACACACGTTATACTGCTGAATCTACCTTTCAAATCCTCAAATATATGTACTGACTCGGCCTTCAGACCTTTTTCTCCCCATGATTCTCTTAACTCAACGAAGTTATTGAGTGATTCCACCGCAACTTGCTTATCAGGATATTGAACTATCAGCATCCTGAAAGGCAACCGGTTCTTAGTCGATTTATACTCAGCGACTACCGCATCCGTCTGTTCGCTGAGATTAAATACATTTTTATCAATAAACCGGTCTACAATGTATAGATTATCAAGGATTATCTTTTTATGAAAATACCTGGCACTTCCCTCTACATATCCATCCTCAGGCAAATATCTCAGGATAGCAGGCAGACTGACTTTGCCGGAAGGAATATTGCCTACAATGGAAGTGCCGATAAAGGTTACATCGTCAGGGGTGATACTGCCGCTATATGGTTCTATGCCTATGAAATACTTATCTTTCCATATCCACAAGTAATTTTCATATAACGAGGCTTCATTCCCAATATTTATCTCTTGTCCTGCTCTGTCTTTTGCAAATACACCGTAGGCATCATCAGAGTTGCCAAATTCCCAGATATCTACCTTAACAGAATTATCAGTACTCCTCTTAATATACGTAGCGGTTGACACGTGAACAAATGAGTAAGAGAGATACACTTCCGCACCGCCATTCATATATTCAAAAAGTTTATCTTTACCCGCATATACTTTAGACCTCTCTTCTCTTTTCCACTGTTCAATCGATACAGGAAAGATCTCCTTTTCAATTATATTAATCTCACTTGTCATCACTTGAGGCTGTATTCCCTCAACAACTATTGCGGAACGCCCATTTACGGGACAGACCTTCTCGCAAAAACCACATCCTATACAAGCCTCTTCTCTTACATAAACCCTTCTGATCTCTTTACCGTTACCATGAACATATGTATTGAAATGAATTGCTTTTGTGGGAACAGGACAGACCTCTTCGCACACACCACAACTGACATCCTCCCAGTTCTTGTCCAAATCCGGTAATCGTGCATAGCCTACCCACGGAATACATCTGTTCCTGTTGATTCTTGCTTTTCCTATAGCCAGGCTCTGCTTCTTTTCCTTAGAAAGCCGGGTAATTGCGCCCGAAGGACAGACCCTTGTACACAATACACAATCATGCGCGCAATATCCAATCCGTGGAATCAGTTGAGGGGTCCACATGCCACTCAGATCTGCTTCCAAGATTGTCGGATGCAGACCATTTGTCTTACACACTCTCATACACTCGCCACACCGTATGCACTTAGCCCGAAATTTGTCTTCAGGAATAGATCCCGGAGGACGTATAATCCCGAGATTACCTTGACTCTTCTTCTTTCTAAAATTCAGTGATAGAAGAGGAGCGACCACTGCACTGGATATGCACGCAGTCACAAAACCTCTCTTTGTCAAATTAATCGGTACGTCTTGCTCCGCAGGCTGTGTTCGTGTGAAACTGACAGCGCTGGTATGACATATAGCCTGGCATTTCATGCACAAAATACACTCACCTGCCTCTGTTTTCATGCCAGTATCATCAATAGCCCCCATCTTACAATCTACATTACACCTGTCACAACTATCACAAATACTCTCCCCCACGACACGCTTAAAGATCGACCAGCCTGACAACAGGGCGAACAATGCCCCCAATGGACACAGATTCCTGCACCAATATCTCTTGTAAAACAGACCTAAAAATATGATTGCAGATAAAACTATCAGAAAGATAAAATGTCCTCTGAAAAACGGTGCATGCAATGCGAACAGCGCTTCCTTTAAAAAAGCATGAACAGGATCACTTACAAAGCTGATAAAATAGAATTTGTGGAGAAAGCCAAAAAATGAGTTAATAAGAGAGATGAAGTAAGGATGGATAACAATAGTGTATGCATTTGTTGCAATACTGATCGGATCAAGCCAACCAACCATCTGGTGACCTATAAACAGACTTAAGAGGAGAAATGCTAATATATAATACTTCAGCCTTTTGCCATCATAAATCTTATACGGAATTCCCTTCCTTCGTTTTTTTAGTAAACTATCAGTAGCATCAAGAGTCGTTCCGAGAGGGCATACCCAACCACAGAAGAATCGACCAAAAAAAATGGATGCCGCCAGTACAATAAAAGCCGGCCAATACCTTACAATAAACTCCTTTGCCGCTACCATTGCACCAATTGCAGAGAGCGGACTCATGCGCAGAAAAACATCTACCGTCCCGTCCTTTTCCGCAATCGGATCCGCAAATATTAACAGACAAATAAATGCGGCAAATACCAGTGTCTGAACCACCAGCCTGATCTTATAATTTATTGAACCTTTTTTTGTCTTTATTTTACTAATTTCTGCCATTCTTAATAGTTATCTATTTGTACTTTTTTTCGTAACCTTCTAAAAGATTTACAGACTTCCTGTTTAGATACCTGACTAAACAAAAACACATAATACCACTATGAACAATGGATTTCCAACCCAATAACCGGGATATTGGAAAGACTAAAGAGAAAACTGGTCACAATGATTTTGACGGAGACATGGAGTGCATCGACCGTGTCGATGCTATTAAAAAAATGCAGTAATACCCGTCCAACTGGCGCCCGCCCGTGCCGGTACGGACGGGAACAGGCGGTTACCGCACTCCAAAAAAAACAACTCTGTACAGCAAATATATTCCTTTTATCCTGTAATCCTGTCTAGCGCAACCGCCTCCTGTCTACGGTTTTATATTTGGGCTATATACAACGATACCCTACCTCTCAAACCCCCCTCAATCCTTTTTTTGTTTTTTGCCAATTGCATACTGTCAACTGTTCATAATTCTTCAATCCCTAAATCCTTTTAAATCGTAATTTTTACCCGACGCGTTTTTGGCAGGCCCAAATCCAAAATCGTAAATCATTTGTCCTCTTTCTCCTTGACTTCAATAATGTGTAACTTTATTATCCAGTCATATTCAATTCTTAAAACATAGAACGATATCACATAAAAGAGTGTGGAAAAGTTATCTTACAATAAAGTTTGTTTTTACAGGGAGGTAAATGTATAAACTTCCACACAGTTTTTTAACAAGGCAATAATCTTTCCTCTCCGTACATCACTACAATAGCGGTGTTGTTCAAAAAAATATTAATAATAACGTTTTTCTTGCTTTGTCAAAAGAATAATAAGGATTAAATTACAAACCAAGGCACCCCTGTGAACACACAAAAATATCCCACTAAAAATACGCTTGACACCGTGGCGCAGAGGGGCTACAACCACGGTATGAAATTAAAAGAATCAACTGTTAGAGCGAGAATAGATCCAGGCCTAAAGGAAGAAGTAGAAAAAATCCTTAATGAAATGGGCATTTCGACAACTGAGGCTATTCGTATATTTATGAATCAGATCCGGCTTCATAAAGGAATTCCTTACCCATTAAGAGTTCCAAATAAGTCCACAGAAATAGCTCTTGAAGAAACAACGAGCTATAAAAGTTTATCTTCATATAAATCCGCAAAAGATTTGAGGAAAGATTTAGACCTTGAATGAGACGGACAATATTTGTAACCACGAAATATAAAAAAGATCTTAAACGACTAGCGAAGCGTGGAAAGAATTTAGACAAACTTGACTCGATAGTTGAATTTCTTGTTCAAGACATTATACTTCCTTCCCAAAATGTTGACCACTTTCTGACAGGAAACTGGAAAAACCACAGGGAATGTCACATTGAGCCAGATTGGATACTGATATATAAGAAAGTTGAAAAAGACCTTATCTTGACGAGAACAGGGACTCACACTGACCTGTTTTTATAAAAGATCCAATAAAGCAAATGTTATAAACAAATAATATATTCAACGCTGGAGATTTAAAACACAGAATGGAAGGGCTAAACATCACTTCTCACTATCACTACTGAAATCCTTATAGGTAGGAGTATTTTTAATGGCCGTTTAGGAGTCATTATAGTTATTCGTTAACAGTAGTTTCATTCTATAAAATTAAACCCTTGAAATATATTGAAATTATAATTATAGTGTAAATATGAATTCCATATCATTTGTTTGGGATAAGAAGAAAGCAAATGCGGATTACAAGAAACACAAAGTCACCTTTGAGGAAGCCAAGGCGGCTTTTATAGATCCAAACGGTAGGATGATATATGACCCTGGTCATTCTAATGATGAAGAAAGATTTATACTTCTTGGTGTAAGTTCGGCATTACGAATTTTAGCAGTCTGCCATTGTTTATAGAAAAGAGGATCAGGTCATTAGAATTATTTCCGCACGAAAAGCGACTAAAACAGAACAGAAACAATATAGGAGTTTTCTACCATGAGAAAAGAATACGATTTTTCACAATCAGTTAAAAATCCCTATGCGAAACAACTCAAAAAACAGGTGACCCTTCGTTTGGGAATTGACGTAATTAATTACTTCAAGAAGCAATCTGAAGATACCGGAGTCCCTTATCAGAGCCTCATTAATTTGTATTTGCAAGATTGTGCTCAATCAAAAAAGAAGTTAAAGCTCCATTGGGCATCTTAGAGAATGATTATGAAATCTCCGCTTGACTGCATATCACGTTAATAATATGAATCTGTCTCTTTTCCATAAACTGTTATTTTTTCAAAGCTTCTTACTGCACAGAAACGATAGAATAACTTATTGAAAATAATTGGATAAACTTATGCTATTTACGGATGGAAGTGTGAATACTCAGTCAAAAATTGGATATGGGGCTTATCTCGCTGTGTCGAAACGAGGACTTTCGTTAGATTCATTGAAGGAGTGCGTGAAGGTGAGAAGATTTGAGCATACGTCTTCAACGAAGCTGGAATTGCAGACTCTGTTATGGGCGCTAGGGGATATACAGGCATCGGAGAGTAAGGTGATTGTGTATACCGATTCTCAGAACATCATGGGTCTGCCGGGAAGACGTGAGCGGTTTGAGCAGAACAGTTATCGTTCAAAGAGAGGCAGGCTCCTCAACAATTATGAGTTGTATCAGGAATTTTATAAAATGACTGATCAGTTGAATTGCAAATTCGTTAAAGTGCGTGGACATCAGGTGTCAAAACAAAAAGATGAGATAGACAGGCTCTTTACCCTTGTGGATAGAGCGTCAAGAAATGCGCTGAGAGGAGATAGACAAGTTTGAAGTGCCTAAAGTAAAAAAAACAAAAGATTTGTTTCTTCCATTAACTTTAGCTCATTTCAAACGTTAGGCACTTTTAATTTTTTATGACACGATAAAACTTGTTAATGGGGAATTTAATAGGATATTTATAAATCAGAAAGGATATGGAAAATGTTAGCATTTCCAGACTTCAGGATGTATCAGTTATTATGGTTTTTAGTGGCTGTTCTGTTTTTATTCCAGACTGGGACTTCATTGGCCACAGAGAAGGACACGCCACAGGGCGAGAAATTTTCAGATGTTGATTTTAAAGACGGCCTTTTAAAGGTGTCGGTAGAGAAGCAAAGTTTTAAAGAGGTCATGGCTATAGTGGCAATAAAGACTGGGATAAAGGTCGTTATTGATAATCCTACTGATGATGAGTTGACGATGAGTTTCGATTATCTCCCTTTGGAAAAGGGACTTAAAAAGCTTCTAAGA
This sequence comes from Candidatus Scalindua sp., assembly GCA_021777035.1. Taxonomy (GTDB): domain Bacteria; phylum Planctomycetota; class Brocadiia; order Brocadiales; family Scalinduaceae; genus Scalindua. The sequence continues at coordinate 6,405 of JAIQZR010000089.1, forward strand.
GGTAAAAACTATGCTTTCAAGCGTAGCTGGGGAGACCTGCCATCTGGTAGGCTAACGCATGTAATGGTCTTTGGGATGACGGAAGGAATATCCGTGGCAATGGTTGAGGAAAAGGAATGGATAACGAAGCTTGATCAGCAGCATAGGCTGGACGAGTTGCTAGAGGGCATTTCCATGAACGGTGACGATCTAAGGATACAAATTGACAAAGCGATGAAGAAGATAAGGGAAGTCGGCATATCGAAAGAGATAAAAATGGTTAAGGGTGAAGTAGAAAAAGATTTTCCTCTTGGAAAAGTGAATATGCTAGAAAAAACAAACACGGCGTTTGAAAACATTGCTTCGGAAGAAACAAAAACGGTTAATGGCGGAATGGAGAAAAATTATCTCCTTGACGAAGTAAACAAAATGAATATTTTAGAAAAAATCAACATGGCTTTGGAAGAAATACAAGAAGAACAGGGGTGAGTAATTATTGGGGACAAGTCCCCGTTTTTACCATCTTGAGTTAAATAATAAAAACACAAACAGAAATCATACAAAATATATGTTTTGTGTAACGCCTTTACAATACACGTGTTATCTGGAATGCCTTTCGCCGTGTATACGGATTTGGCACGCTTAATGCGGCAGCTCAGATAAGGTACGAAAGTGTCTTTAGTATCAAGTACAGGGGGGGGTGGGATTAGTAAAGTTCGAAAAATGCTTGAAAGTTACAATTTGTAACGTTGCGTTAGCCGCATATGCTTGTAAGGCTTCCTTTATTGGGATTTCTGTTTTGTGGGTGATTATATTAGAGTGTAAGTTAAAAGATTATAGCATTTGCAATAATAGACGGTTGTACTTATTTCTAATTGTTAGCTTATTCATTGCAACGCTTAAGTCTTGCTTGGAGTTTTAGGCACAGATCTAAAATTTATGACATGGAGGGATAAAATCCTATAGTATGGCAATTTGATAATTGATTGTTTTGCCAAATATTAGAAAATTTATATTTTATAATATTTAATAAGGGGGGGGGGTAGGTTATGAGAAAGTTTTTTTTTGTTTCTATGATTATCGTTAGCCTGTGCGTGTTTACTCAGTATTCACAGGCAGGCGATAGTAAAAAGCAGCCTGAATTTGTTAAGGGTGAACTGCTTGTCAAGTTCAAATCCGATATTTCTGCTCAATTTGTTCAAAGATGCGTAAATGAAAACAACTTAAAGGTTGCGAGGGAGTATCCTCGCATAAAGGTTTCTTTATACAGTACCAGTGGAGGAAAAGATGTTACCACGTTATGCAAAGAATTAAATGAAAATCCTCTCGTTGAGTACGCAGAGCCAAATTATATAGTACACGCGGATGTGCTACCAAACGATCCTCGCTTTACCAACGGAGATTTATGGGGTTTGCATAATACAGGTCAATCAGGCGGAACTGCTGATGCCGATATTGATGCACCGGAGGCATGGGACATACAGACAGGAAGCATCGCCACAATTGTTGCAGTTATTGATACCGGGGTGGATTGGGGCCATGAAGATTTGAGTGCCAATATTTGGTTCAATCCTGGTGAGGTACCTAATGATGGAATTGATAATGACGGTAATGGTTTCGTGGATGATATTCGTGGCTGGGATTTTATAAACAATGACAACGATCCAATGGACGATGCAGGGCATGGATCCCACGTTGCCGGCACGATCGGCGCTGATGGGAATAATGGCATTGGTGTTGTCGGTGTTAACTGGGATGTCAGTATCATGCCTTTGAAATTTCTAGGTTCAAATGGTGGTGGCAACACCGCTGATGCTCTGCAGGCAATTCTATACGCGGGCGCTAACGGGGCCCACTTAACGAACAATAGTTGGGGTGGTGGAGGTTTCTCCCAGGCGCTGAAGGATGCAATCGAACTTAATCCAATTCTGTTTGTTGCTGCTGCTGGTAACGACGGCATTGACATTGATATAGGCCCTCACTATCCATCCAGTTATGATTCCGCGAATGTACTCTCTGTAGCCTCTACTGACCGTAATGATGGTATGAGTGGTTTTTCAAATTTTGGACTTATGTCTGTGGATTTGGGTGCTCCCGGAAGTAGCATTTTGAGTTCGGTACCTGGTGATTCTTACAGCGTTTTTAATGGCACATCGATGGCGACACCTCACGTCGCAGGAGCGGCGGCCTTACTCCTTTCTCAGGGCCCTATGGATCATCAGGAATTGAAAACAAAAATTGCACTTTCCACCGATCCGGTTGCGGCCCTAGATGGAAGGACGCTAACAGGCGGTAGGCTCAATATTCACAGAGCTCTTACAGGGCCATATATCCCCATCTCCAATTTTGCGGCAGACACTAAATGTGGCGCTCCGCCACTCACCGTTAATTTTACCAACCATTCACTAGCAGTCGGCCCAGGGATCACATACATGTGGGACTTTGGCGATGGCGGCACAAGCCAAGAAGAAAATCCTGCCCATACTTATACTACAAATGGCTCCTTTACAGTATCATTAACGGTGCAAGATGCAGGAGGCAGTAATACAGGGACAAAACCCGGCTACATCACAACAGGAGGGGATACCTATTCTGTATTAGATTCCTTTGACCAGAATGGCCCTATTTTTGATTGGGTTGAAATAAATGGCACCGGAACACCTTTAGGCTTAGGAGATGATGCTAGCGTGAGTGTTCCGCTACCGTTTGCATTAAATTTTTTTGGCACTGACCACAATCAGGTTTTTGTCAGCTCTAATGGTCACTTGACCTTTGGCGGCCCTTCTACATCATTTTCTAATAGTTGTTTGCCTACTCAGGTGAGGCCAGATATAATCGCAGGGTTCTGGGATGATTTAAATCCGTCAGCAGGTGGAGATGTCTATTTTGAGACCAGGGGAACACCGCCAAATCGAACGTTTATTACAGAATGGTCTGGCGTACCACATTTTTCAAATGTTGGAGATACAACATTTGAGATCATCTTGAAAGAGGGGAGCAATGATATCCTGTTTCAGTACCTGGATGTTGATTTTGGAAACTCATTTTATGATAATGGGGTCTCAGCCACTGTGGGCATTCAAAAGACACCTGAAGGATGTGAGGCGGTACCATACTCTTGTAATGAGACTGCACTATCCGATCAACTTGCAGTCCTTTTTTCAACATCTGCACCAAATTGCACTGCGGATCAAAATCACACGATTGCAGATGATGCTCTTAATCTTAACTTTACTATAGGCTCTGCTGGGCCGGTAACCTGGAATTGGTACCTGGTTGTGGGTGATGTTCTCGTACCTGTGCTGTCAGTGCCACTTCCAGCAATTGATCCGCCAGTCGCTATCCCTTTAGTAATCCCGGGATGGCCAGAACTTGGGGCGATTGGATCTTTGATTACACTTACTACACCAGAAGGTGGAATACGCTGTTCCGATTGGCAAGCCGTTGCCGAAGACGATAATTAAATGCATAGGAAATTCAAAGTTTGGTAGGAGCCGTCTCCTGACAGTGATCGTAAGCGTTCAAATGCAATAATTCGGTCGCCAACGGGAGTTGGCTCCTACCTGCGTATTTATGCCAAAGGCATAAGGGGGGGGTAGATAGGAATGAAGACATTCTTTTTGATATCAGCACTAATATTTGTCTTAAGCAATTTTATATGTTGTAACAGCTCTGTTGAAAAGAAACAGCCTGTTGATATTAAAGAAACTGTTCTGAAAAGCGGTATAGAAAAAACCGGGGATAAAGAGGCAGATGAAACTGTGGCGCTTGAAGGCAAAGGACTTTCATCAGATGAAATAGAGAAGATAAACAAGATAAGGGAGGTAATAGCAGCAAATAGATCGATTATTGAGAATCAGGTGCGAGAAGCATTTAATACCCCTGTTAAAATAAAGATTGGCGACGAGGTAACTCTCGGTGAAAAAAAACTTAAGGAGAGGCTTAAGAATATTGAAATAAATCTAGAGGATTTACCGGTAAAAGATACTGTGGGTAAAGATAAAAACGTCAAGGAGCCTATTGAATTTACTAAGGATGAATTGCTTATCAAGTTTAAAGATGGTCTTTCAACTCAAAGTATCCAGGTATTTGCAAATGAGCACAATTTGGAAATGATAAGAGAGGTTAATGGAATTAAGGTAATTGTGTTTAATGTCAGGGGCGGTCGGAGCATTCTCTCTGTCTGTAAGGAACTGAATGAAGATCCTCTTGTTGAGTACGCAGAACCAAATTTTAAAGTACGCGCAAATACTATTGCTAAATGATCATAAATATGGTATACGGACAGTATGTTGAGTTTTTCTATTAGTAATATGCTTAATAACGAGTACAAAGGATGGAAAAAACTACGTGGGTACGCTTGGCTCATGTACGTCCACGTATATGTAGGGGGGGTTGTTGGGTTTCTGGTTTGTCGGGATCAATCGTAACGCCTTTCATCTACATACGAACTGCTTCTTGAGTTCTAGGGTTATACTCTGTAACCATAATATGGAGGAAATATACGTTATGAAAAAATGTCATTAGTTGACAGAATCTTTGAAAGGAGACAAAATGTGTAAGCAAAAAAGAATAGTATCATTGCCGCTTGTTTTAGTATTGTTTTTTGGAATGTTTTTATTACCTGTAGTGGTCAAGGCAGAAGGGGGACTGGTAGCAGGAGATCCGATGTCTGGAGCAATTTCTCCTATTCCATTTGAAACATCGCAGCCAAGTATTGAAACTGAGTTGCCATGTAACGGCACAAGGCATGATCTGGCTACTCCACAGTTTTATGATAGACTTGGAGGTGTTGGGCAGGGGAGAGGCATAGGTTTTCAAGCGGGCTCAAATTTCACAATTAGTGCTGTTGGTATCAAGGGAGACTTGGTAGACCAGTCACACACGGTGGATTTCTATAATAGCCCGAATGGTCATAGTGCTGGTTCTTTAATTTCCAGTTCTGTTGGTGCTCCTGGTGGTTCAGGATTCGGCTGGAATGATCTCCTTACATCATTCACTTGTACTGCCGGCAATTACTATGTGGTTAATTGGCGTCCTACTACCCCATCATCAACTTGGGCTACTTCACTCGATTACTATCATGATGACGCGCTTCCTGCCACCATTGGGCCTGTGACTATTGTGGAAGGTTTTGAAGGCGCCGGTGCCGAAAGAGCAGATAATTTCCTACACCCTTACCTTCGGTTTTGTGTAGACGGGTCGTCGGCGTGCCCTCTAAATGTTGACCTCAGCTACAATAACGGTAATCTTAATATGGACTTTACAGTGGGAACAGTAGTACCGGCAACATGGAATATTTATTTATCTGTATTAGATTTTGTCATTCCTGTATTGTCGATTCCACTTCCGGTAATTGATCCGCCGATAGCTGTTCCTATTCCAATCCCTGGATTTCCTTCCTTTGGAGGTGTTGGTGTTTTGACAACACTCACTACACCTGGAGGCGGAATAATCTGCTCTGATTGGGATGTTGTTGATACCGGCCCAGTAGCACCGTAAGCGTAGAAAGGAAAATTTTGTATATTGTAATATTACCTGAATCGCATGGGTGGCGGCGTATGGCCGTCACCCATGCGATTGTATTCTCCGTTACTGAACTCAAAATCAACTGTAGACACAAAAGCCAAAAGGAGGGGTGGTGCCTGTTCGCATTAATATTAAGGCATTGCCAGTTAAGTGTGTTTTGGATGCCTTATGGGGTTTTGTTCTGAAATCAAAGTATACCATAATCAAAAATTCAACTTTTTATCGTTGAAGAATACGATAGTTTGTTTAGGTATTTTCTTGCAAGGCTAAAAAGGAAAACCAAACACTATTCAAAAATATCAGTACATTGTTAAAAACTATCACTTACCTGTGGGCTAATCCTGGGGTTCTTTTTTTTGTATATGGTTTCCTGCAACTTGGAAAACGGTATGGCCCTGTGGCAAATTGCTACATCAAATCAAATATTGGAGATCTGGTTCCGCGTCTTCTTATATTTTTAGCTGTCTACACTCAAGTACATTCGTTACGGCCAGCACTGCCAAGTAACAAATAGGCCAGCTGCAACGCTTTCCAAACATTCACACTCCATGTCGATATTATCCAACTTGGAAATAGGAAAAGCAATCGTATGGGAGGCCCCATCATTACTACATATTTGTTGTTGCCTTTCCCCTAAAGACTTTTTGTGCCGGTCGCTAATTTTCAAATGTCCAAAGAGGGAAATGCAATCGCACAGAGGGCATCGTTATTTTACGATACCTTGCCCGTGCGATTCTGGTGATTCACAATACAAACTATATCTTTCTACTTAATTACGATCCGGTAACAACTGTGTTCCAATCAGAACAGATTATCCCACTTGTAGGCGTAGTGAGTGTAGTCAAAGCTCCAATTCCTCCAAGGTTTGGAAATCCCGGAATCGAAAGAGGAACAGATATTGGTTGGCTAATTGTTGGAAGCGGAATTGAAAATAAGGACACAGCAATATCGTTCACAGATAGATAAACATTCCAAGTTGCCGGTACTGTTGTCATGAGGACGAAGTTCATATTAAGCGTGCCGCTTGTGAAACTAAGACTCTGGTTTAGTACACATGCTGATGCACCACATCCTGTCCACAACGATGGCTTGTATGTTGCGACTTGGCTGTCCATACGCGCTTCTTGGTCGAGGGTGAACTGATCCATACAGGCATCATCAGAGTAATCCATAAAGTTTTGGATAGGGTCAAGGCCCGGGGCTGTGCACGTGTCTCCTTCGTTAAAAGGGGCCGCTGTTCCTCCAGGTAGTGTCGCATACCTATTGACCACTCCGTGCGTGTTACTGTTTTCCGGATACATATTAGGAAATGTGGCATAGCCAAGAAGTCCACCGCCAAGGTCGCATGCATAGAAGTTAAGAGTACATGCCGGATTGATTGCCAGGGCATTTTTCATAGCAGTTTCTGCTGCGCTACCAGGAAAGTGTGTGGACCAGGCAGTGTTATCAGTGCGGTTGATGCTTAAGAGGGTAAATTGATAACCGTTAGATCCATATGCCGCATTGAGAACAGCAAGTTGATCGCTGATTTGCTGATCGGTTACGTCACCGGTCGTGCCATCATCATGTCTCACAATATGGAATGCAGTATAGAGACCGGGTATCTCACATTTCCTGTAGGTATAGGAACCGTTGGGGCTGCCTCAGGCACAATCTCTCTGATCGTGCGACGAACGCTTTCAGCCTCTTCAGGAGTGAGCGAAGGGGTGCCACATCGTATGCCCTCAATCAATGTGCCGTTGGGGGGCCTTGTAAGTAGCAAGATTTTCAGGAGTGTAAACCGAGCTATAATCAGATCCATCTCCAAATACCTGTGAATACTGAATAGTCATGCATAAGCTAAGAATTGAAACAACAATCAAACTTTTTAACAATATTCTTTTCGCCATTCTCTTTTTCCTCCTTTATAGGAACTTATTTCCATTACCATAAACACTTTTACGAGTGTCAACGTTTAACTCCCTGGCCATGCCAATTCGATCCTTTGCTTCTTATCGTCCGGGATTATATCACATTTTTCTTTATTTTGCTGAAATCTTTAGTGCTTCTTGTTTTTCCCTCGATAGTACCAACGCTATGAAGAGTGTAAAATATCATTTCTTAGGTTATCCCCTCTGTATTTACGCATTAAGTGTGCCGGATTCGCAAGTATCATGGATAATTTCTTAAGTTTTAAGTATGCTACTTATTGTCATACCCAAGCACTTTTATCGAGTATTTAGCTATTCATACTAGATTTTCGCTAAAAGATGTGGAAATGACAGCTTGTGGACAATAAATGAAACATCCAAAAAATCCCTAACCGAACACTACGTAATTGTTTAGTCTAAATGGGTAATAATGGGTACTATTTCCCAGTAATTACTCAATTTTGTCCTGCTTGATTTCTTTGAAAAACCGCCTACGGCTTTTTCAATAATTGACATATTTTCTGCTATTATTTTTTTGTAACTTCCCTCGGTCATTGGGCCTTTTTCTCCTTGACATCAACAGTATGTCGATTTATCATCGGGTTTCGTATCTTCTTAGAATATAAGACTATGCCGCATCTCCTTAGCGGGAACCAAGGAAGGGAAGGATTTAGATACTAGAATAAAAACACTCGGATATGACAATTAAGTAGCGTACTCAAAAACCTAACTGGAGGCTACTTGTTTAACGCTAAAATTTAAAGAATATTTTTAAATCAGAAAGGGGTTGGAAAATGTTAGCATTTCCAGGCTTCAGAATGTATCGGTTTCTATGGCTCTTAGTGGCTGTTCTGTTTTTATCCCAGACAGGGGCGTTATTTGCCGCAGAGAAGGGTGTACCACAGGATGATAAGTTTTCAGGAGTTGATTTTAAAGACGGCCTTTTGAAGGTATCTGTAGAGAAGCAGAGCTTTAAAGAGGTCATGATTAAAGTGGCTAAAAAGGCGGATATAAAGATCCTAATTGACAATCCGACTGATGATGAGTTGACAATGAATTTTGATTACCTCCCTTTGGAAAAGGGACTCAAAAAGCTCCTAAGAGGAAATAACTATGCTTTTAAGCGTAGCTGGGAAGAAAAACCGTCAGGCAGGCTAACGCATGTAATGGTCTTTGGGAGAATAGAAGGCGTAACTGTGGCAATGATTGAGGAGACGGATGAGACAATGAATCCTGATCCGCAGCAAAGACTGGACGAGGTGCTACAGAGCATACATGGTCTTCCTGTCAGCGGTGAGGATCTAAGGAGACAAATTGAGACGGCTGTGGAGAAGGTAAAGGAACTTGGTTTATCCAAAGAGATAAAAATGGTTAAAGGAGAAATTGGAAATAATTTTTCTCTTGATCAGGCAGACGTTGCAGAGGAGATAAATGAACTAGTTGACGGTGAGACAACAAAAGAACCGGAAAATGAAACGGGGCAAGATTTTTCGTTTGATCAGGCAGCATTTGCAGAAAAGATAAAAAAAGCTTTGGAAGGAATACAAAGCAGTATTCAGACAAACTGAAAATACAATAAAAGGTTTCTCTTTAGAGATGGCATGAGATAGAAATAGAGGTAGAAGGGAGTAGAAACCGGTTGGCACTAACTGTAACTGGCAGATAAGATTGGTTAGCACGTACGTACAGATAAAAACAATGAGTTGGAAATAAGGAGAAGAGAAGCAATGAGAATCTTTGAATACTTATTAGTGACCTCATGTCTGTTTGTTCTCATGAACCTAATAGGCAATCAAACGCTGGTTGCGCAGCCCATATCCAAACCCACAGTAAACTCCTCAACGACACATCAGATTTTTGCGCCTGGTGAAATTGTGATAAAGGTTCGTCCGAATGTAACATTGGATGAGATTACTAGTTTGGTTGAGACCCACGGTGCAAAAATTCTTGAGAGAAATCCAACACATGGTATCTATAGATTGAAAGTCTCGGGGCCAGTCGAAAAAGCGCCATTTTCATATCAATCTGATCCGGCAGTGGAATATGCTCAACCCAATTATATTTTTGCGGAGGTAGGAGGAAAGTTTATTACCCTATTTGACATAGAATTGACAATTCACAGATTCATACCTATTTTACGCCAGCGTTATACACAGCCGGGAGCTAAGGAGAAATTGTTGCGTACTTTATTGAATGACAAAATTTTTTCTCAAGCTGCCAGAGACGAGGGTTTGCAAAATATTCCAGAGGTGCAATGGAAGATAAATGAGGTAGTTGACAAAACCCTGGCTGATGTTTATCGGCAGAGGATCCAGGCGAGTACGATATCCGAAAAAGAGATGATGGCCTATTACGAGAAAAATGACGAAAAGTTTCAACTCCCGGAGCAGATAAGAGGGCAGCGTATTCTGGTAAAGACAAGACAGGAAGCTGAAGAAATTTTAGAAGCATTAAAGACCGGGGTTGATTTTGGCAAACTCGCCAGAGAAAGATCAATAGGGCCGGCTGGAAAAAAGAGCGGTACATTTGTGATGCTAAGACGGGGTAAAGCTGGTCCTGCTTTTGAAGAGACAGTGTTTGCATTACAGAATGGGGAAATAAGCGAGATAATACAGACAGAGGCAGGATATTGTATAATCAAATCAGGTGATAAGAGCGCTTCCAGACGCATTCCTTTTTCGGAAGTTGAAAAACAGATCGAAATGAGCCTTAAAGCCGTAAACCAAGAAGATGCCATTGGTGCAAAGAAAAAAGAGTTGGAAGGGAAATATGATGTAAAGCTCAATTTAGAATTTATCTCAGAGGTAAAAATACCTGTAACAGAGAAACTTGATCTGCGGCAGGACGTCGACAGTATTCAAATGCTTCGTGAGGTCATCAATAAGGCGATTGAAAGGCCGTATTAAGAAAAAAGGAAGGGGGGGGGCAATTTAGGAGGAAATTGAGAATGGAAATGTTACGTAATACTATTTAAATTATTGTACGAACTTTGAATGGAGGAGAAATATGTTGAGAAAACTGATTATTATTTCAATTATTAGTGTGTTTATGCTTTCCGCATTTACTTTGATCTCTAAGGAGTCAAAGGCTGGAACACTACCACAAGTCTATTGGTCTAATACCGACAGGATTTTTGCTTCAGTCGCAGATTTGGGTACGATCTTTGACAGTGAATGGGATATTATTGTTATGAATTTTGCCGATATGACAGCTCCCTGGGGTTTAGGTTTTAGATTCCACAATGTCTACTGGGAAGAAGCGGTACAAAATATAGTTGCAGATGATTTTTGGTCTCCGGCAGCAATAGTGTATGATACTGACCAGTTCCCCGAACCACAGCCAGGTTTTCTGGCGGTTTGACTACTTGTAAAAATCGGTGTTTAATAATCGGGATCTGTTATTTCCCCTCTAAACGGTTACTTCTTCAAATCCTCTTAATCTAAAATCAATTTCGCCCAGCCCGGCCTTATATGATTCCTGGATGTAGCCTATGTCTCTGCCTTGGTAACCAAACAAGGTGGCACCGTAAGAATCAACTGCAACAGGGTCAACACTAAACACTAATCTTCTGGCATTTTCAAAATTATTATCAACGTCCTCCAATCTCCCACCGGTTGGCCCATGCCGTCTTAAAGTTCTAAACGCATCAAGAATAGTAAGATCAACCTTAACTACTTTATTAAGGTCTGCTATCTTAGGATGTATATCCTTATGAAGTGAGCCTCTATTTCCACCCACCATTCCCAAAGTATTTTTAAGCGCCATAGATAAACGGGAAGCACTATGCTGTTTTGCGATGGGAACGTTTATTAATACATCAGTTTCGTCTTGATAAATTAATTCTTCATAAAACCTCCATGAATCAAGTACTTTCCCGTCAGGTATCTTAATATCTCTAAATAGATTTTTGTCAACAAATCTGACTATTGCGCCTGCGTTTTTGGCCGCTTTTTCGATTCCGCTATTTGTATACGAAGTATCCGGATTTGAGGCGCAAGTATGATCAAGTACTTTTACTCTATTTGCCCCTGCGCCAATACACATTCTAACTAGTGCGGCAACTACAAATGGATTTGTATTTACCGCATATTCAGGTCTCCTGTCCCATGCTATGTTTGGCTTGATAACAACATTGTCACCCTTGGAAACAAGTTTGTCAATTCCACCTATGGCCGCAATTCCACTTCTCACCATTTCATTTATTACCAGGCTTTCATCGTCCCTATCGTCAATATCGCCATGAACAACAACCAGGCTCTTTTTTAAACTGTTTTCTTTCAACGTCTTTAAAGGGCTTGGATCCTGAAATGAACTCAAATACGATAGACCGCAAAGTCCTGTTCCGACAGTGATACCAGCCTTGAGGAATGTTCGTCTGGAAATATTATCTTTCATAATAGATTTGCTCCTAATTTATATAGTTTTACTACGCGAGGCATTAGGATACAAAATTATTTTACAGCATTAGACAACGAAATATTTTTAAATTGGGTGAATAGTATAACAATATCCTACACAGAAAACATCTCTTTCCGTACAGTAATACTTTCAATATATTCATCTTTTGGTTCGTATCCGGTACCGGGTACTTGAGGCACATTTATAAATCCATTTTTGCTGACGCTGACGGGAGGATCGATGATGTCTTCTTCAAAGTACCTCTTGCTGGCTGATACATCACCAGGCAGGGTGAAGCCTGGTAGTGTTGACATTGCTATATTATGGGACCGCCCAATACCGGCCTCTAACATTCCTCCGCACCAAACAGGAATATTATGCTCATTGCAATAGTTGTGGATTCGAATGGCTTCGCTAAAGCCTCCCACGCGACCCAGCTTTATGTTGATAATTCTGCCGCTTTTCATTTCAATTGCCTTTCGCGTTTTGTCAAGGGAGGTGATCGGTTCGTCTAGACAGATGTCCGTATTTATCTGTTTTTGTAAATATGAGTGATCAACAATATCATCATGGCTTAGTGGTTGCTCAATCATCAGGAGATTGAATTCGTCTAAACTCTTCAACATGTTGAGATCAGCGAGAGTATATGCTGAATTAGCATCTACAGAGAGTGTGATATCAGGGAAAGCTTGACGTACAAGTTTGAGAATATCATAATCCCATCCAGGCTTGATCTTGATTTTTATCCTCCGGTAACCGGCTTCTACTTCAATCCTGATTTTCTCTAACAGTTGGTTCTGGGTGTCCTGTATGCCGATAGATACGCCACAGGGGATTTCTTTGCGTTTACCGCCCAATAATTCATACAGGGCTATATTGTTGGCCCTGGCAGTCATGTCCCAGCAGGCATTTTCTACTGACGCGCGTGCCATCTGATGTCCTCGTATTTGTTTGAACAGTTGACCAATCTCCGATGGTGTTGTCCAGATTTTTCCGATTACTATTGGCGTTAGTACCTCTTTTATAATAACCCAGGCAGTATCAATCGTTTCATGAGAGAAAAACGGTTTTTCTCCGGTTGTGCACTCTCCATAACCAACAGCCCCGTTGCAAAAAATCTTTGTCAGGAGTATGCGGCGTTTTTCAGTCCTTCCGAAGCTGGTTTCAAAAAAATGTATAAGTGGTAGATTGATTTCCCGTATTTCCAGTCGTTCAATCTTAATGTTATTCTCCTGAAGAAATTATAATTTCTAGCCAAAAAAATAAGAAATTGGTCTATTAGGGTAAGTATATCAATCCGAATTGAAATAAGGAAGAATTTTGTGTCCTTGATGGATTTGCAAAAAGAAGATAATGTTTGGTACATGCGGCACAAATCAATTAATTTATGGGTGAATAATAAATATTGAATTGTGGATCCTCTCAAAACTCTTCACACTCAATTTTTTAAGTGATTTTTTCCTGGAAATATTGCATCCAAATAGTAAAGTGTATTTCTTGACTGGTAAACCTTAATAAATTCATTCTAATGCTTAAAAAAAAGATATTGACTGTCTTATTTGTTCTTGGAATCAGTGTTCATAGCGGCTGTTGTTTCCATCGTTCAAGTGTTCCTATGTTACCTAAGGCCTGGTATGGCAATGAGTGTGATGCAAAAAGTCTTGATGACGACACTGAACAGGCTAAACTTCATATATTTATTATGTATCGTGGGATGATTTGTTCACATGTCGCTTTGCGAGTATATTGTCCATCCAAAGGTTCGCTTTTTTGGGATCCTGCTGGTGGATTTGGTATTCCTGATAATTATGTGGATCCACCACTTCAGGATAGCCATTTTGATATTCTCGCTGATTTGAGCTCTGTTCGAGAAAACGATGTGATTATAAAAAGAGCGCCGAGTATTAATCAATATTTGGCATGGAGAAAATATATTCAAACATCTGGCGTTGAGATTTTTGAGTTTAATCTTTCTGATGATGATGCTGAAAAACTCTGGATGATTCTTAGATATGGTACCAATCGTTCACATCCTAAAGGGGCCTTTCATACAAACACGTTTGGGGGAATGTGTGGATCGGTAGTTGCTAAATTTCTGCACCGTTTTGCAGAAGATATTGTTAATGTAAATACGGTCTTGTATCCGCACAATCTGTCAAAACAACTTTATAAGGAGTACCCGGATAGGGTTATTGTCTATCAAGACAACCATTTAAATTTTTATACACCATCAGAAAATCATGCTGAGTAGCTCTAATGAATGAAAAGACAGAGATTTTTTTTACTTAATATGTAGATAACGTTGAATATTAATTGGATTTGAGGCTGGAAATCTTAAGAAGAAATTGTTATGTTTCCCAGTATTCTCTTCTATAAAATATGAGTGAAAATATTCTGTATTTCGTATCTGCTTTATGCTAGGTTGTAAAAAATTAAGAAATCTCATAAATTTATTGCGAAAAAATTAATAGGTGTAATTGTATGAAGATATTGAATTTCTGCATTCTCTTTTCAGTGTTAGTTATTATCTGTGTCAATTCCGGTTTTGCTACAAATACCCCTAAACGCTACCCAAAGTCAAGAAGCGGAATTATTAAATACGAAATTTACGGTGCTACCATAACAGGGTCTGAAGTTGTTTATTATGACGATTGGGGAAGCATGGAGGCAAAATATATGACGACAACTATGGATTTAGGGGGAGTAGAGGTGACTAGAAACAGCTTACTTCTTTTGGAAGAGAATGGTCAATGGATAAACAACGTAGACCTTAACGCAAGAACAGGAATAAGAATGAGGAACCCCAGGTACAAAGAGTTTATTGGGCAATCGAGAAGGGAAAGAGAAAAGAACGTAGAAAACAAAAATATAAATGCAGGTGGAAGGAAAATAGAAATCGAAAGGGTCATTGGTAAACCTTGTGTGGTTTGGGAGGAACAATATACCGGTATCAAAACCTGTACATGGAATGGGATTATTCTGAAGAAAATATCCGGCCCGGGTTTTTCGAGGACGACCACAGTTGCAACAGAAATAGAAGAACTCGTTTCTATTCCTGAGGGAAAGTTTACAATCCCTCCGGACATTGAAATGAAAACTGTGGATATGTCCACATTCCACGGCAACTAATGGCGACTACTGCTTATTTATCTTAAAAACATCGTTTTCCACACATGTTAAAACTGTAGCTTAGTCGCCTGAATTATAAGAATGTAAAAGAAATTGTTATAGAAGATGCGTTAAATTACAGTCAATTAAAACAATGTTGTGATAATGTGGATAGCGTGGCGGTATTTGGTTCATCACACCCTGCAATAATTATTATTCGCTATCTTGTTGAGTTTGGTTTGACCCGCATTGTGAATTTCTATTTGACCCCGTTAAAATTTGCGCTACCTATGGAGGATTTGGGTTTAGTATTGCCGCACAATATTTTTGCGTATAAACCTTATGGGAATTTATTTTGATGCAAAAAAAATATTAACTGTTTTCTTTCCTCATAACCTTGCAAAACAACTGTATAAAAAAAATCCGGATAGAGTCATAATCTATCGAGATGAGTATTTATATTACTATATACCGTCAGAGAATTATATTGAGTGACTTTGTGTATGCAAGGTGCTTGCTTTGCATATCTGGTAATGGAAATTACAGATAGATGGATTTTTATTCAGGGATATATGGAATGTGAAGGATCTCACCTTTATAACTTTGTAATTTGTACTGTTCTCCGCCATTACTTTGTATATAATAATCCGGCATTAATGGGATCTTTCCAACTTTCGTAGAGACAGCATACATCGGCTGTGCTAATCCGGATGTGTGTCCGCGGATTCCGTCTCTAATTAATTCCGCACCTTTTTCCACAGGGGCCCTGAAATGATCGACACCGGGCGCCAGCTGGCAGTGGAACATGTAATACGGCCTTATTCTAACAGACAGAAGTTTCTGGTGGAGTTTTTGGAATGTATCGACATCATCATTTATGCCTTTCAACACTACGCCTTGATTTCCAACGTTGATGCCGGTGTGAAGTAGATCCCAGATCACTTTTTTTATCTTATCTGTAATCTCTTTCGGGTGATTAATGTGGACATTGATCCAGATTGGTATATCATGTTCTTGCCCTAATATATCAAGGAGGTTTTCAGTTATTCGTTGAGGGCAGGTAATTGGCATCTTTGTGTGTATCCGGATCATTTCAAGATGTGGAATGCTCCGAAGGCTGTTAATTAAATATCTTATGTTCTCATCTGACAACATAAATGGATCTCCGCCGGTCAGTAATACATCGCGAATCTCTTTATGGTTTCTGATCCATTCTAACCCCTCATCAACATCGAATCGTAAGCGTAGATCCTTGTCAATTACGGCTTCTCTTCTAAAACAATACCTGCAATAACTTGGACATACATCGGTAATGGTGAACGCTATCCGGTCAATATACTGTCTTGCAACACTGTCAGGCCTTTTTTCATCTTCCCCAAACCTGTCAGTTTTCTCTCTATTTTCTTTAATCACTAAATAATTTGGGATTCCATATTTATTTTCACTCTCTTTCATTGAAGGGATAATCATTTTTCTAATAGGACAATTAGGGTCGTCTTTGTCCATAAGCGATGCGTAGTATGGTGTTGTTCCCCATCTCATATTTAATGTTTTTATCGCCTTCTCTTCGTCGGGAGTAATATTTATATATTGGCCCAGCTTTTCTAGTGTATCTACCTGGTTCTTTATCTGTTCCTGCCATTGTCCTTCTTCTTGCCAGGGTTCTTTTCTGAATTTGTACATTTGTCTATTTTAAATTTAATTTTTCTTATTCTTGCGTTATTGGAATAATATTGATAACTTCCGAATCATAAATATGAGGTAAGAGAGAGGAGTTGCCTATAAATGAAAAAAAATCTATTGGAGTTTTTTTGTCTCAGCAAAACCAATAGATTCAAGGAAACTAATTGAATATCAAATTTCTTTTTCTCTATTTTTTTATAACACTTTCCTTACTTTTTCAATTAATTAGTCTAACAGCGACGTCATTCTACCAAAATTTTTCCAATATGTCTCCTGGAAATTTGCTTTCTCCTGCCTCAAAATGCGTGCCGTTTCTATATGTTTAGTTTCCATAAGCACTTAGCATTTTGAGAGAAATAATAAACTTTTAGTATGACAATTTACTATTATTAACGTACATAGTTTTTTCACGACTTGAATCATTAAAAGAACTCTTTAAATGTAGGTAAGAGATGATAAATAATTGGGGTTGTCATCTGCGCCCGAATAAAATATGACAACCAGGATTCGAACTGTTATTCTTTTAATCATACGTCATAGGTCTGTATGGTGTTGTCAGACGTTCCAAAACATAGTAGACACGTCGGATGTTGCCCTCTCGTTCAACCTGAAAAGAGTCTACGTAATACCCGGCATTAAAATAGTGAAGAAATGTTTTTTGAATCAATGCGCGCCACTTGTGTGCAGCGTCAATATTTGAAACTTTCATTTTGTCAATATCATCAGGTATCTCAAGCAGCAGTACATCATCTGTCAGTGATAAATCCGGTTCTTCAGGAAGCAGCATTCCCTGTCCATCGTATTCTGCTCTATTAATGTTCATGCCGTTGGTGAGCGGTTTCTTTACCGTACCACGGGTATTTTCACCAACAATTATTTTAACTTTATCACTGGCAAGCCACCATTCAGCAAGAAGGCGATCCGTGCCTAATCCACTGTGTAATTTACTTGAAGAACTTTCTCCGTACAGGTTTATATCATAACTACAGGCAATGACTCCTAGCTTGTTTATGTTCAGGTGGGCATTCTTGGATTGTAACGGGTCGAATGCCCATGTTATGAGATCTATGTTGCGGCGCAGGGCTTCTTCTCGCTGGGCTGTTTTTAACCTAAAGCCTATGTTGTGATTGCGGTATTCAGGTAACACTGCCAGCATATGTGAATGTTGAGAAGGCCTCCCATAATGGATCGCGGGAACGCCAAAAACAAAGCCTATCATTGTATTGCCATCAAAGGCTCCCATTGCAAATCCACCATGTTTACATAATACACGCATGAATCTAGGGGGTATTATATCGTCCTTATTAAATTTCCACACTACTTTCTGTAGACCTTCGCAAGGGTTTAAATCTTCAAGTGTTTTTAATTGTTTAAATGTAATAGGCATAAATTCATTTTATCTTGATGTAATTAGTTATTTAACATAAGTGTTTTGGCCATTTTTGACAAAAAATTTATATGTATAACCTGTACGATAGACCGTTAGGTTTGCTATCGTACAGTAGCTGCAAGGCGGAAACCTCGCCCCTACGTTTTCCTTACAGTTTATTCGAGTTGGGTTTATATTATTGAATAATTTTTGCAGCAATTTTGATCTATTTTTATTACATTAATAAACTTATAATCAATTTGAGGACTTAATACAATATTTGGTTACCATTTGTCCAGCTAGAGGCAGGAATGTCTACAAACTATACAGAACAACAAATTAGCGAGAATTTTCCTGAACTGACCACTTTAGGAAAAATACATAGTCGGTTAGATAAAGTCAAGCTCATTATTCAGGATAAAGACGTGGATTTTTTTAATAAGCACTGCCATTTATTTGAACGGTTGGAAGGTCGCAGACAAAAGTTTATTGATTCGATTAACCTGGAAATGGACGATGGCTCGACAAAAACAGTTAAGTTATTTCTGGTTCAACATAATCTGGCATTCGGTCCAGGTCAGGGATGGCTTAAGTTCATAAAAAATGTTGACTTTCCTGAAGGAATTGATAAAGCTTCATTGGTGGAAATAAAAGATATCGCAGAGAACATTGTTCTCGAAGAAGTTGAATCATCTGCCGTGGAGAAAAGCCTGTTTCATGCCCTTCATAATATAAAACTGGGCGGCGCAAGCAGCGCTGTAATGCTTATGGAGATTGAAGATATAGGGGTAGAAATAAAGGCAGTGCCCATCAACTTGACAAATAGCGAGACAATAAGGCTTGCGAGGGAGGTCGGAAGCAGGCTTACTAAATATCGTATTATGGGGCCGGATGGTTTCTGGCCGGAACCGGATAATGAGACCACCAACGAACAAATACTAAACTGGGTAGAGGATGAGGCCCTGAATACACTGCGACAAAAACAACTACTGGCACCTAAAGAAAAAGAGTTGATCGAGGCATTGAACAGAGCCCACAACCAGGTGGACGGAGAAAGAAAGATCATCGCAGGTACTAATAATGTAATTGGGACGGGGGAAACCCCTTACCACAATGCTGCAATTATGTGGCTGAAGGAGTGGAGAGCCACAAGGCGGGGGGGAGTGGCACTGGAAGAGTTGAACTCCGAGGATTCCAAGGTCAGTCAGCATTATAGACAATCGGTATCAAAAACTGAGCGTAAATATAATGTAATGCCATCTGTTGCAAAAGATATTATAGCTGTTAAACGCCTTCTCACCGTAATGCGCCATCCGTTCAGGGATTATAGACCGAATGGGCAGATTGTGGTTATGGATACAGGAATTGCACCGGTAATTTCACAGGAACATTTGTTAAAGCTGGAAGAGCTGGCAGGTGAAGACATTGTTATTGTCAGTGTTTTGTCAAGACGCCTTGGAGGAAGCTCTCCCAGGAGAATTCAGCAGCTTTGCAGAATATATGTGGAAGCTGCTTACAACCTGGGTGCCAAAATCGTACTCTTATGCAATACTATGGATGCCAATGCCAGAATGACAATGGAAAAAGAGTTTTCTATACCTGTTCTTGGCCCTATTGTACCTGCTGTTGAAGCAGTGTTTAGACTTGAGAATGCTAATGGGGTGGAGGTGAAAAGTATTGGAATAGTTGCAACAAAAGCTACGATAGAGAGCGGTGCTTATATTAATGAAATAAGGAAGCACCGTCAAAATGTCAAGATATTCAGCGTAGTAGCACCTCTGTTTGCAACTATGGTTGACATGAGTGAGTTTGACAAAATGAAGTCTCAGGTTATTAGTCAAAGAAACAGGTCTATTATCGAAGCGAATCTGCAACCCCTTATAAAGAAAAATATTGATATCCTTGTTCTGGGGTGTACACATTATGGCGTATTTGAACAGGCGATACATGAGATTTGGAAAAGTTGTACCGGCAGAGAGATTCATATTGTGGACACGGCTAAAGAACTGTCCTATTATACCCTGACATTTCTAAAGCAAAATAAAATATTGTCTCTAAGGATGGAGCAGAAGGGGAAAGTCTCTTATATCGCCAGCGAAGAAGACACCCCTCAGTTTGAACGGAAAGTTTCAGAGATGACAGGTTGCACGGCTGATGTAGTACCGATGGATATCGGTAAAGTGGTTGGTAGGTTGAGCGAAGAAGATAGATCCTTTCAGAAAGCGGTAGCTAGAGAAAGCCGGGAAGATATCAATTTAAGGGCCAGTATTATCAATTCAAACCTGTCTGCCGAGGCCAAGGTTGCTGTTGCGGATAAATTATATGGAATAAAAGATAAAAGCACTATCTGGCCTGATTGCGAGATATTGTCACTGGAATTGAAAGATGAGCATATAAGGGAGATGGCCAGCTTAACCACGCAAAATGAAGAATTGTTAACAATTCTTTTTCATATCAAAAACACTACGTCTCAATAACATAAGAGGATCTTCCTGTCGTTTTGTAAAATCTTTAAGGGCATCAGGAAAACTTAATCCTTGACAGGTATATAGCCAGATAATATATTAGGTGAACATGTGTTTACCTTATTATGAAAGCTAAACTTACAAAAAAACAGCATAATTTCCTCTCGTTTTTAACGAAATATATCCGGGAAAATGGATATCCTCCTACTATTCGGGAGATGGTATGTCATTTTAGGCTGGCGAGCACCAACAGTGTAAAGAAGTATCTGGATATACTTGAACGTAAGGGCTACATAAAGAGAATACCAAATAGCCCGAGGGCAATCGAGGTGTGTGTGGAAACACCAGAGGAGCACGCAAAGCTGATACCAGTAGTTGGAAGGGTCAGGGCCGGTGTACCCCACCTTGCAGTTGAAGATATTACAGGGCATCTGGCCATAGATGCATCAATGGCCCGTTGGGATAACACCTTTTTTCTCAGAGTAGAAGGGGACAGTATGATAGATGCTCACATCCAGGACAGTGATTTCGTATTAGTTAAATCACAGCAAACCGCAGAGAATGGTGATATTGTGGTTGCTATTATTAATGACGAGGCAACGGTTAAGAGATTTTTCAGGAGAGACAATAATGTTTACCTGGAACCGGCTAATTCAGCCATGAAGCCTATAATTATTAGAGAAGATCAGGCTCATGAGATGATGATAGCCGGGAAGGTTGTGACGGTATTAAGGCAGATTGAATAGTTAAATTCGAAATTCGAAAACCGAAGCACGAAACAAATTCGAATAACCAAGATGAAAAATCCAAAACAGTATGACCTGGAAGATCGTACCCTGGAATTTGCGAGAAGGGTGAGAGTAATTGTGAAGAAGTTATCCAGGACAATAGCTAATATTGAAGATGGGAAACAGGTTGTTAGATCCTCGGGTTCAGTAGGCGCAAACTATATTGAAGCTAATGAATCACTGAGTAAGAAAGACTTTGTGATGAGAATAAAAATCTGTCGTAAAGAAGCAAAAGAGAGCCGATACTGGTTAAGATTAATAGACATAAGTGGAAAAGGCGAGCATGAAGAGGAAAGGAAGGCTTTAATACAGGAAGCGTCAGAGCTTATGAATATTTTTGGCTCTATATTGCGTAAGAGTGAATAAAGTTTTGAACATTTGATATTTGAACTTTGTATTTGTTTCGGATTTCGATATTCGACATTCGGATTTTTTACAACAGTTGGATTGCCAAAGAAACAGTAGAGTTTTGGAAATTCGGCACTAGGTATTTTTCCCTGGCAAATAAATTATGATTACAGAAATAGACGAACCGATAAGGGCAGGAGTAGTTTTTGGTGCTGACTGTATTGGCGGGAAGAAGATAAAGCCTGTATGGTTTATATGGAAAGAGAGACAATACCGTATTAAGGAGGTAACGTATACGTGGACGAGTAAAGAGGGTAGTGCGTCCGTTCACTGTTTTTCTGTTACAGACGGTCAGGATCTGTACGAAATTGCCTACAATACCGAGACTATGGTATGGAAGCTTATGGCTGTGGAATTAGATGGATAGTTGCCGTTAAGTTTGAAGTGCCTACCTGCCTGCCAATCAGTTATGGCAGGTAGGTTAAAGTGAGCTAAAGTTGTGGAGAATAAAGAGTGTTCTAAAGAGCTTGAAAAGCGCACGCTAAAATTTGCAGTGAGGATAATTCATTTATCAACAGCGTTACTCAATACATCAGAGGGTAGGGTTGTAAAAAACCAAATCACAAAATCCGGAACTTCTATTGGTGCCAATTATCGAGAATCTAATCGTGCAAGAAGTAAGCCGGATTTCAAAAACAAGATTAAAATGTGTGAAAGTGAAATCAGTGAAACGCAATATATATTACACTACCCAACAGGAGTCATAAATAGTGTAAAAAATAAGCGTTTTAATAATCCACATAGTGTTTAAATAGTAAGCAAAACCATGAAAATTATAAATATTTTTCTGTTTAAATACTAAAACCAACACAGTTAGTATCTGTATATTCACGTCATGAAGTAACCAAAATAGAAAAAATCCACACATAGAAAATTGTCGAATTGAGTTTTTCTCAAAACTATTTAGCAATACTTTAACACTATAAAGTTTCCGTACGGAAATTTTTAAGCGTAATCGTTGCAGTGGTTTACGTATAGGAGTGGGCAGTAAAAACCCTTGCAAATTGGGAGTAAAATGATACAATTCAATTCTGTAAGTTGTTGTGCGACAATGAATTATATCAATA
>JAIQZR010000090.1 GCA_021777035.1 Candidatus Scalindua sp.
GTCTATTATTCCTCTTAAATTTTTCTTAATCAGTAACGTTATGCGCGAATCAACAAAGTTCTCCCTGATACACCTGAACGCTGGAGTCGCCATCACAACATCACCAACCCAATTGGGTGCCCTGACCAGAATCTTTTTTGCTTTCATTTTCTGTTCTATATTTGAATTAATTCCTGAAATATCTTCAGCATTCTTGGAGCGTTTGCCTTGAGCGAATAATGATCAATAACCCTCTTTCGTCCAGCCATTCCCATCTCTCTTCGAAGCGCGTGATCATTTATCAGGATTTCAAGTTTTTCTACCCACTCCTCCTGTGTATTTGCCCAAAAACCGTGTACACCGTCCTCAACTATTTCCCTGTTGATTCCAGCCGGACTGCAAACAACCGGAACTCCCACTGCAAGGCACTGCAATATTTTAAGTCCACATTTACCATGTGACCATGGGTCGTCCATGAGAGGCATCAAGCCGATATCGAAACTCTGAATATCTGCAACCTCATCTTTCCCTGTCCACTGTTTTTTCTCTACAACTATATTTTCACAATCAAAAAATGTATCACATACAATCTTCAGCCTCAATTTGCCATCTTTTTTGCCAAGGGTATCGAAAACGGGTTTCATCTTCTCCAGATAATGAATGCTTCCATGAGCACCAATCCACCCAAGAGTGATATTATCATTTTGCTCAGAATAACTCTTTTGCGGATAAAAAGAGATGTCTATGGGAGATGGTATAATAGTAACATTTTGTGTATACGGTAGCGTGTTTTTCTGTAGAAATTCATTTCCGGCAATAACGTGGTCTGATGCACTCGCCATATTCTTAAACATTGTAACACGTGTTTTTGATCCATGGCTAATATACTTTGAATTACGATTCATTATGGAGTCGTCAAAATCGTAAATAATTTTTTTCGCATTCATCCTTATGAACTTAAGCCAAAGAATGGGAAACCTCTTTCGCTGTATAAACAGAATATCGTATTTAGTTACACTTCGGAACACTTTCAGTTTAGTGAACAGTCCTTTTGGAAACTGCTGGACGGTGGCCTCTACTCCATGCTCCTTGAGATATGGTAGATATTGAAGCACCCGATATCTGCTTGCCGCCACATCAAAACCCTGGACTAAGAATAGTATCTTCATGTAATTATGCTACCACTTCGTTATATATTTTTATAATATCTTCACAGTTCTTCTCTGCCGGATATTGTTCAGCCTTCTTCCGTGCTGCAATAGATGATTTTTGTCTGAATTCGTCATTATAGAAAAGAGTTATTTTCTCTGCTAATATCCTGTGATCCCTCGGGTTTCTCATAACAAATCCATCTCTGCCATCTTCTATTATGCCGCTTGCACCATCATGTATAGTGGTAATCACCGGCACTCCACTTGCCATTGCCTCAGTAACCACCAGAGAGCATGAATCGTAAAATGTAGGATGTACATAAATATCTGAAGCTGCGTAATATTTCTCTATCTCACCTACATGTCCCAAAAATATCAGATCCTCCTGGCAATTCATTTTTTTTGCCAGTTTACGGTATGAAGCCTCCCTGCCTCTCCCTACTATCAGTGCTTTAAACTCTTTTCCGGATCTTTTAAGCTCTCCCAACGCCATTATTAACGTGTAAAGGCCCTTCAACCGAAAGTTATTACTTATGTACAAAACAACAAACTCTTCACCCAGAGAAAGTTTTTTTCTTATTGCCATCCTGTACCTGCTTCTATTGTCAGGGTTGAACCGATGGAGATCAACACCATTATAAACGACATCTATCTTTTCAGGATCTATATTATGGTATTTGATAATGTCGCTCTTTATCATATCGGATATGGCAATAATCCTGGAAACTTTTTTACATGTATACTGCTTTCTATCCAACCATAAAATATAATTCTGCCTGAAGCTAAAAAACCTTATTATGCGTTTTAACCGTCTGAGATAAGGACATCTAACTGACAACAGATCCTGTTTCAGCCATGACTTTTCAACTCCGCAGTGCGGATTGAAAACATTCATCCCAAGTGCCCTGCCAACAACATGTACGATATCGTAATCATTGTTTGCCATAGAATTATAGCTGTTTATCACAAATGTGACGTCTTTAAGGAATTTGGGATATCTAATAGAGGGAACAGTATGATAGTGCAACCTGTTATTGTTACTTTCCCATTTACTGGCATAAATATGCACCTCATGCCCTCTCTCTACTAACTGATTTGCAAAATTAGCAAGATAGCCCTCTCCACCCCCTTTTGTTGGCAGATACTTATATATATTTAAGGCAATTTTCATAAACTGTTCATACTGAAAATATTAATGACGTGATTAAGCTTTAAAAATCAGGTTACTGGTAATTCGTTTGTAGAATGGCAGATAATTAAACGCGTCTTTTTGGTATTTCTTTGATTCAATAAATTGGCCTTGATGGTAAAGATATTCAGCCACCTTCATACCGTATCTGGCAATCCTTCTCCTTAATATTGCCTTCTCTTTTCCATCAAGATCCGAGAAAGTGTTATAAATCTTCTTGTAAACACCTAGATTGTCTTTATCAAAAAGAAAATCATTATTAGATGCATTGGTATCGTGTAACCTGTATCTCGTAAGCCCTTGATCAATAAAACTGCATTGGTATTTCTTCGCTATGCGTAAGAACATATCATATTCGTCTCCAAGAGAAAACTGTTCATCGTATGGGCCGACGGCGTCCAGGCATTCCATTTTTACCATTACGGTTGACGTCTGAATAAAGCTTTTAGAAAGAAGTTCTTTAAATATCCAACCGCTGTACCCTTTCTCGGGTTTTGTTCTCAGGTCTTTACCATCCCTGAAAGTGGTATATTTACCATAAACCAGTCCTACCTGAGGATTCTCATTAAAGCATTCTACCTGTAATTTGAGTTTATCAGGATGCCACAAATCGTCATGGTCAAGAAACGCGATAAACTTAGCCTCAGATAGACCTATGCCGGCATTCTTGGCGCTTGCAATTCCGCCATTCTCCTTGTAATGATACCTTATTGCATGCATATATGGTAGAAAGGCATCACGTGTGCCATCCACAGACCCATCATCTACTACTATGATTTCATAATCATCATATGTTTGGCTGAGGACAGACTCTATGGTCTCTACAATATATTTTTCGTTATTATAAGTATGTATTATTACGCTTACGGTTGGCATTTAATTTTTCACGGTCTGGATTTGCAAAATATGCTGTTAGGGGTCTCAAAAAACCTCATATTTCCTTTTTTTGTTAACAACGTGTGGAAGCTGAGAATTGAATGCGTTTAGACATAAGTATCGCTTCTCTTTTTTTCTGGTAAAATGGTTGAAAAAATTGACTTTTATCATTATGATTCACTTCAGAAAAATTTCAAGTTATTTATCGGAAATACTTTAAACAAAAAGGGTTAATTATCTATCAACTATTTGGAGCATACTTAACAAAACAGAGCATTGCAGGTTATTCAACCTTGTGTGGTTGGTTTATACCTCTCGACTTATATTCAAAAAAATAATACCAGGTATTTTTAGTTGACAATACATTGATCATTTCAAATAGAACGTAATATGGAAGATTATTTCAAAAACAAAAAGATATTAATAACCGGCGGCTTGGGTTTTATTGGCAGCACACTTGCTCTACGGCTCGTGAAGATGGATGCAAACGTATGTCTTGTAGATTCTCTAATACCGGAATACGGAGGAAATAGCTTTAACATTGATGCTATAGTTGACAAGGTAACGGTAAACATTGCTGATGTAAGGGACAAACACAGTATGGACTATCTGGTAAAAGGAAAGGACATCATCTTCAATCTCGCGGGTACGTTAAGCCACATAGACAGCATGAGAGATCCGTTTACTGATCTGGAAATTAACTGTAGAAGCCAATTGTCAATCCTGGAATCCTGCCGCATGAATAACAGAGACGTAAAAATTGTTTTTGCCGGTACAAGGGGGCAATACGGTAAGGCTGACCATCTGCCTGTAGACGAAAAACATCTGATGCACCCTACGGACGTTAATGGAATTAATAATATTGCAGGAGAATCGTATCACATTTTATATAATAATATTTATGGAATAAGGGCTGTCTCTCTCAGACTAACCAATACGTATGGGCCGAGGCACCAGATGAAACATCATAAGCAGGGAATAATCAACTGGTTTATCAGACAACTCATAGAAGGCCAGACGATAAAGCTATACGGTGATGGTAAACAGATTAGGGACATAAATTATGTTGATGATGTTGTAGAAGCCCTATTACTGGTAACTTGTAGTGAAAAAACCAACGGTGAAGTATATAACCTTGGAGGAGTTCCAAAAAACCTGATAGACCTGGTCGAAACAATGATAGGCGTTTATAATAATGGCAATTATGAATTGATCCCATTCGATGAAGACCTTAAAAGAATCGAAATAGGTGATTACGTTGCAAATTTTGAAAAAATCAAGAGTACCGTTGGATGGGAACCAAAAATTTCTTTAGAAAAAGGACTACAATCATCGTTTGATTACTATGAGAAATACAGAGAGCATTATTGGTAATATGAAAATCCCTGTTTTTGACCTTAAAAGGCAGTATGAGGGCTTGAAGACTGAGCTGGATAGCGCCTTTACAACCGTTTTTGAGAGTGGAATTTTTATCCTGGGCGAAAACGTAAGGCTGTTTGAAGAGGAATTCGCAAACTATCTTGGTGCCGGATTTGCCGTAGGAGTTGGTTCCGGTACAGAGGCGTTGCATCTTTCCTTGAAGGCTTTTGATATTGGATCTGGAGATGAAGTGATCACGGTTCCAAATACAGCGGTACCTACTATTTCCGCCATATCATTTGCGGGAGCCAGACCGGTACTTGTTGATATTACGCCAGACACTTACACAATAGACACAAAAAAAATAGAGAAAAAAATCACAAATAAAACAAAAGCCATCCTGCCCGTACACATGTATGGACACCCCTCTGAAATGGAACAGATAATGAAATTGGCAGAAGCGTATAATCTGAGAGTAATTGAAGATGCATGCCAGTCTCATGGCACACAGTATAACGGCAAAAACGCAGGTACTATTGGCGATATGGGTTGCTTCAGTTTTTATCCCACAAAAAATCTTGGTGCTTACGGCGATGGGGGGATAGTAGTTACGAACAGTGAGGAGTTATATAATAAGCTCATAATGCTCAGAAATTACGGCGAAGTAAGTAAATTCACTTCAAAGATTGAGGGATTCAATTCCCGTCTTGATGAAATTCAGGCTGCTGTACTCAGGGTCAAATTAAAGCATTTGGATACGTGGACGAACAGACGCAGAGAAATAGCCACACTATACCTGCAACTGCTCTATAATTCAAATGTTCAGCTCCCCTGTGAAAGACAATGGGCAAAACACGTGTACCATCTTTTTGTAATAAGGACAAATAAAAGAGATGCTCTCAAGGGTTATCTCCAGGAACGTGGAGTCGGCACACAAATACATTATCCGATCCCGATTCATATGCAGGAAGCGTATAAGAAATTTGGATACAAAGCAGGAGAGTTTCCAATTAGCGAGAGAAATGCAGGAGAAATACTATCTTTACCTATTTACCCGGAACTGACGAAAGAGGAAATTGAGACGGTTGCCGGTTTAATCTCGGAATTTCAAAATACCGATTTATGATAGCAAAAGTTCGAAATGTCTTAAATAATAAAAAGGGATGTGTCCCCATATTACAAGGAGTAGCATAATGTCTAAAGCCAGGGTTTCGGCATGTGTAATGACTTTTAACAATGCTGACGTGATTAAGGAGTGTATGGAAAATGTTAAGTGGGCCGATGAAATCATCGTTGTCGACTCATACAGCACTGACAACACGGTTGAAATATGCCGAAAATACACAGACAAGATTTCTCAGAGAAAATGGCCGGGTTTTAAGGATCAATCTAACTATATTGTAAGCCTTGCCAACTATGAATGGATTCTCTTTATGGATGCCGACGAGATAATATCTCCTGAACTTTATCTGGAAATACAGTCGCATTTGAATAATAATTCAAATAAGTGGGACGGATTTTATTTCCCTCGTAGAACGCGTTATCTTGGAAGCTGGATTAATCACGGAGAATGGTATCCTGCTTATGATCTCCTTCTCTATAAGAGGGATAAAGGCACGTGGGTCAAAGAGCCGCATGCAACGCTGGAGTTGAATGGTAAGGCAAAACATTTGAAGAATGATTGCTATCACTATACGTATAGAAATCTTTCACACCAGCTTGACACAATCGACAAATATACAGATATGAGTGCTGTAGAAATGGAGAAAAAAGGTGTAAGATTTCTCGTCTTTCAACTTCTATTCAGGCCCATTTTCAGGTTTATTAAAGGATATATCTTCAAGCGTGGATTTCAGGATGGAGTACCAGGCCTGGTGTCGGCAATAACAACGTCATTTTATGTCTTCATGAAATATGCAAAACTATGGGAATTGCGTATAAAAACGCGACCGCAAATCGGTACTAACAAAAACTCTTACAAATGAAAATATTTCCCCTGTCCCATCGAAGCAATTTCTTTGAATAAGGTAATCTCAAAAAAATATATCGTAAATTTATAAACAGTAGTGTAATAGCCTCCCGCTTTTATCCTACATACAGGTTGAAAGGAACTCACATTGAAAATACTCCATCTCTTTAGTGATTGGAAATGGACTGGCCCTGCAGAGCCCGCGCTCAATCTCTGTGTAGAATTGAAAAGAATGGGGCACGACGTTACCCTTGCCTGTGGCAAGGCAATGGATGATTATCCTTTTCCACCGAACTCTGAATCCGTTGAAAAGAGCGCATACGAGCGTGGACTTGTACCGGTAAACAGGTTTCACTTGAGCAAGCATTTCAACTTATTTAAGTATATATCCGATATTAAAAACCTCTCTGTTTTTATGAATGAAGAGGCATACGATATAATACACGTTCATAGAAATCAAGACCATTTAGTTGGTGGGATAGCGGCCAGGCGTACCGGAAGACGATTGCCTATTGTACGCACAAATCATGATGGAGTTGCATTAAAGAAAAACCTGAGAAATAAAATATGTTTAAACAGGCTCACAGACAAATTAATTGATGTTTCAGAAGAGGCAAGAGTGGCAGACATGAACCGTTTCGGATTAAACGAGGACAAGACCGTAATGATTAATGCCTCTATTGACTGCCAGCGATTCAACCCCGGAAGTGGACCTCTCACCCACAGAAAAATGTTTGGAATGAAGGATGACGATATTGTAGTCGGTATCATCGCAAGAATCCAGACACATCGGAGGTTTCACATACTTCTGCAAGCAATCAAAATCGCATCTAAAGAAGTCTCAAAGTTAAAGTTACTCGTTATAGGCAGAGGTACTAAGGAACAACAACTTTTAACAGATCCAGCCAAATCTATGGGACTTGAAGATGTCGTAATCCATCCAGGTTATCGGACAGGTGATTATGTAGAGGCCGTTTCGTGTATGGATTTCAATATTTTCCTGATGCCCGGTACAGATGGTTCCTGTCGTGCCGTGAGAGAAGTTATGGCAATGGGGAAACCGGTTATTGCCGCTGATCGGGGAATGCTCTCCTCAATCGTAGATGATAACGTTACCGGATTTGTCATTGATGATACACCGGAAAACCTGGCAAAAGCTACCGTGAGGCTGGCCAGTGACATAGAACTGAGAAGAAAAATGTCTGACGCATCATTGAAAAAGGCGAAGGATGTATTTTCTCAAGAATCTATGGCAGAAAAAGTAGAAAAAGTATATGAAGGTCTATTATAGTAAATAATTCACCGCAAAGACGCGAAGATCGCAAAGTTGTTTTTTTAAGAGTGTGTAAGAAGCGTGCTCTACAGCTCCTGGACTTTGCTGTAACAGATAATCTCAGATCAATTATTTATATTTTTTCTTTGCGTCCTTTGCGACTTTGCGGTGAGAAAAATTTAAATAAAAGGAAATCTAAATGGAAGTAAAATTTATGCAGACAAGAATTACAAAACTACTAATGATATTTATTAAGATCACTATTATGTTTTTAGTTATGGCAGGAATAGTACTTATTAATAAGAAATATATGAACAGCGCGGAAGGAAGTGAAAGAGGATATCATGAAAGGTCTTCAGCAAAACAGACAACATCAGAAGAAACATTAGATGTACGCTTTAAATCAACTTATAAATAACTATAGATAGCCATGGCCCTCCAACTTAAACTATCTGTAACTTTAATAATTAATGATCGGCATTAAGGATTAAAATATGGCGAATACCGATGGTTTTCTTGAAAGTTTTCTATCTAAAAAAAGAGCAAGCACCGTCAACAAGCTTATACCGGCATCACATCGTTCCGGAAGAATCCTGGATATTGGCTGCGGTACATATCCGTTTTTCCTTCTCAATACCGATTTTGCAGAAAAACACGGAATTGAAAGAATTGCCACACAGAAAATTGACCAGTTAAATAAGCAGAAAATATACATAAAGAGCTATGACATAGAACAAGAGACGACAATGCCATATGACGATAACTATTTCGACGTATTAACAATGCTTGCAGTTTTTGAACATATTACCATAAACAATTTATCAAAAGTATTAACCGAAATCCACAGGGTCTTAAAACCAGGTGGTAAATACATTATAACTACACCTACACCTGTCGCAGATGTGATATTAACAATAATGGCAAAATTCAAGCTGATCAGCGCGGATCTATTTGGTGAGCATCAAGACGTATACACCCATAAGAAAACAGCATCTTTGCTTCAAAGTGCAGGATTTCAAAAAGAGAAGATGTCTTTTGGATCATTTGAGATTTACATGAATCTATGGATTATGGCAACCAAATAAAAGAGAAATAAGACGAGAACACGGTTTATAAAATTACTGAAGATATCAGTGTTATCTATCTGATTGTGGGTGTGGTCATCTTCCTATTAACGGAAAAGTTTCTTTATACAAATATAGATAACGAAAAATACAACAAGATATTCGGTATCTTCCTGTTTGTGTCCGGGATATTATTCATAGTAAAATCTCTGTAGTTCTAGCAAGAGGAGAAAAAAGTGTTTTCACGCCGAGCCGCCAAGTACGCCAAGTTCTTTACAATAGAGCCTACGCATAAACTCGAATCACATAAAACATGCATACTATTCATAGTACATTAATAATTTGCCAGTACTATATATGTGGCCACATGTGGCTTCACTCTTCTCCAGAATGGAGTTTATGCGTCTGCGCTATAAAACAATTGAGAAGTAAAGATATTTTGTTCGATGCACATGCCCTTGGGCCGCATGAGCAAAGAGTAATCAACATAGATTTTCATGGTAAATAAGAACCCCTAATTTTATGAAGAAGAGGCCCCACAGAAATATATTTTTTTATTCTCCATCCATGGAAGTACACTATTCTGAAATTTTTCCATTTCCGTTAATAATGCGGGAAGAT
>JAIQZR010000010.1 GCA_021777035.1 Candidatus Scalindua sp.
CTACGGAAATGGTACGTCTAAATTCAGAGAGAAAACCAGATTTTGAAGTTTTTTTCAAATTATTGTTAATTTGAAAGGTAAAAAGGCTGACGATCGGATTCGGAAGCATCTTTAATGCTTCATTTCCGTACAGAAACTATATAAAAGGATACGGGAACGTAAGTCTGTTTTCATGAAAGTGATTTTTTATGCAAAAACCACAACAACGCGTCGTCCGTGTATTCATATCATCCACTTTCCTTGATATGAAGGAAGAGAGGAACAAGCTGGTTAAGTTTACCTTTCTGGAACTACGGAAGCTATGCAGCGAACGACAGGTAGAACTTGTTGAAGTAGACTTGCGTTGGGGCATTACTGATGTGCAGGTAGCTGAGGGCAAGGTGCTCCCTATTTGCCTGGATGAGATTAAACGGTGCAAACCCTTTTTCATAGGTCTGTTGGGGGAACGATACGGATCGTTGCCAGATAAGGTCTCACCTGAACTAATAAAACGGGAACCATGGCTGGAAGAACATTTTGGCAAGACAGGCAAATCGGTTACGGAACTGGAGATCCTTCATGGGGTACTCAATAACCCCGCTATGGCAGAACACGCCTTCTTCTACTTCCGTGACTCTGACGCTTCACAGAAGGTTGAGGACTCCCTGAAAGAGGAAGAAGATTATCTGACTGAACCGGACTCCTACCGTGAAAAATTAACCTCTCTGAAAAATCGAATAGAGGCGAGCGGGTTTCCTGTCCGTAAGTACTTCATTGATCCAGAGGAACTTGGGGAACTGGTGCTTAAAAATCTGTGGCAGGCCATAGACAAAAAATTTCCCAAAGAAGATGTGCCATCAGCCCTTGAACGCGAACGGATGGATCACGATGCCTTTGCTGTAGCACGCCAAAAGCCCTATATCGGCAGGGAGGAATATTATAAACGACTGGACAAACATGTTGCATCGGAAGATCCACCCCTGGTTGTGTTGGGTAAGTCAGGGGTGGGGAAGTCAGCACTCTTGGCAAACTGGGCAAAGAAGCACCATGATGAACACCCTGAAGACTTCATGGTAGTACACTTCATTGGAGGCACAGCAGACAGTGCGGACTATGTAAAGATACTCCGCAGGATTATGGAAGAGATAAGAGATCGTTATGAACCTGAAGAGAAAAAGAGTGCTAGAGGGGATATTCAATCCTTTGACTCTAGAGAAAACGAGATCCCTACTGACCCGAGAATAGTGGTGGAGCAGTTTCCGATGTGGCTGGCTAAGGCTGCAGCAAGGGGAACATTTATTCTTGTCCTTGACGCACTCAACCAGCTTGAAGATAAAGATAATGCTCGCGGTTTAGGATGGTTACCAGAGCATTTTCCTCCAAATGCACACGTGATACTTTCTACATTGCCTGGCAGTAGCCTGGACATCCTGGAGATGCGCAATCTGCCAACGAAATCGATTGATTTACTCAGCGGCAACGAACGCGAAAAACTAATTGAAGAATATCTCGACCAGTTTGCCAAAGAGCTCATCTCAGACGAAATTAAACATATAAGAAGCTTTCCACAAACAGCTAACCCACTCTATCTCAGGGCATTGCTGGGTGAACTGCGGGTATACGGAGACCATAAAACCCTTAATCAAAGGATTGGCAATTATCTTAAAGCAGAAAACATTGATGATCTCTATGAGAAAATTCTTGAACGCTATGAAGAAGACTATGAGTCTAAACCAGAGCTGGAGGGGATGGTCAGCAAGGCAATGTCACTCATCTGGGCATCACGGAGGGGACTGTCCGAGACCGAACTGTTGGAACTTCTCGGCAAAGACGAAGATCCTATGCCGCGGGTATACTGGTCACCCCTCTATCTTGCTATGAAAGATTCGTTAATCAGTAGGTCCGGGTTGTTGAATTTTTCCCACGACTATCTTCGAAAGGCTGTAAAGGGTAAATATCTCAAAGATCCGGAACAGAAACACGAGGCATACGTCCAACTATCTGATTATTTTGATAAAAAAGAATTAGATGATCGCAAGGCAGAAGAGCTTCCATGGCAGCTTCAACAGGTAGAGGATTGGAAGAGTTTGTACAACCTATTAACAGATTTACCTTTTTTTAAAAGAGTTTGGGATAATAGCGAGTATGACCTCAAGGGATACTGGTCCAAGATAGAGAAAAATTCTCTATACAAGATGGTGAATGCTTATTTCCCAGTGCTTAAGAATAAAAAACGATATATTGATTTTGTGTGGTCAATCGGATTGCTCTTTCAAGCAACTGGACATTCTAAAGAAGCCTTAGAATTTTCAAAGTATTTAGTGAAATACTACCGGTTTCGTAATAAAGAAAAATATTACATATGCCTAGGCAACTATGCGTTAGCCATTCAGAGCAAATATCCTATAGCGGCTATGAAGTTTTTAAGAAAACAGGAACACTACCATAGAAAGACTAACAACAAGATTGGATTGCAGGCCGCTATGAGTAATCGGGCAAACATATTAACAGAACAGGGGTATACTGAGAATGCAATGCCATTATACAAACAAGCAGAGCAAATCTGTAAAGATATCGGCTATAAAGAAGGGTTGCAATTTTCGTTAGGTAATCAAGCAAATATTTTATTGAGTAAAGATCATATTGACAGTGCATTGCAGCTACATAGAGAGAAGGCGAATATATGTAAAGAGTTAGGAAATATGGACCAATTACAAAACTCCCTTGGTGGCCAGTCAAAAATATACTTACGGCTAAACAATCTTGATGAGGCAATGAAGTTGAGTAAAGAGCAAGAGCGCATTTCCAGGGAAATAGGGAGCAAAAATGGTTTGCAAGACTCATTCGGTAATCGGGCGGATATACACATGAAGCGTGGTGAACTTAAAGAGGCAATGCGGTTATATAAAGAAAAAGCGCAAATCTGTAAAGAGATTGGACGTAAATATTGTTTGCTTTTTGCCTTATATGGACAGGCGGAAATATTCCACCGCCAAGGCAACCCTGATGGAGCATTAGAGTTGCTTAAAGAGCAAGAATGTATTGCTAGAGAAATAGGAAATATAGATGGTTTGCAAGTCTCACTCAGTGCACAGGCATTGATTTTGTCAGAAATGACAGATTTAAGAGAACAAATCAATAATAGGATAGAACAAGGGGATAATGTGGATGATATGCTAGGATCTTTAGGTGTGCAGGCAATTACTCTAAGGGATAATGGAGATTTAAAAGGTTCGATGATGTTTCTTAAAGAGGTGGAACATTTCTCTGAAAAACTTGGAGATGAGAAAAGCTTACAAGCATCTCTTGGTGACCAGGCATTAATTTTAAAAAAACAAGGAAACATGATAGGCGCTATGGAGTTTCTTAAAAGGCAGCAAGAAATCTGTGTAAAAAATGATAATAAGGAAGGTCTGCAAAAAACTTTAACTAACCAGGGAAACATATATTACGTACAAGGAAAACTTGAGGAAGCAATGCGTTGCCATAAAGAGGCAGAGGATATTTGTAGAAAGTTAGATGACAAAAACGGGATACAACGTTCTCTCGGTAATCAAGGCGCAATACTTTATAGCACAGGCAGGCTAGAAGAAAACATGGATCTATTGAAAGAGCAGGAACATATCTGCAGAAAGATTGGAAATAAAAAAAGCCTTATTAATTGCCTTCGTAATCAATCAATGGTTTTGAAGTCTCAAGGCAAACATGATGAGGCGATGAAAGTAGATAAAGAATTGGACAAATCCACTTGTGAGTCATAGGACAATAATACTTTGTGGTTTTTTGGGTAGTGTAATATGTATTGTAATTGTGCCACAGTTTGGTAGGTCAAATATGGATACTATTTTACAATAAGATCTATCCATTTAATATATAATGCTTTACAAAAACTGCAAATCTTATTTAACGAACTATAAGGAGAAGGTATGTTTGGAGTATTTGATAATTCAAAGGATGATAAAAAGAAATTGTTGCAGATGGATTCCCTCTATAAAGATGGCTTGTATAGTAAGGCAATAAAGTATTTACGAAATGAGCTGCCAATGATGAATAAACAAAATATAATTTCATACCCGCTCATTTCAACATCTAGCATAAAAGATTGTGTTGGATCTCTTTCTTACTACCAACTTGGTAATACTTATTATGAAATCGGAAACAAGGAAAACAATACAGATACGCTGCAAGCAATAAATTGCTATAATTATGCATTATATTACGTTCAAAGTAAAGAATTGACTGCATTGATATTGAATTGGCGTGGAAACATTTTTGGTGTACTCGGGATATCAAGAGTTGCAATAGAAGATATATCGCTTGCTCATAAATTATGCCCAGATGCGGCACCAATTAAAGATACAATTAGAGATACTGGCATTAAGTTAATTGAGGACATTGATCAAGTTAATTATGTTATGCCGTTCAACAATGTTGCAAATATTGGTATGAGTTTAGCGTTTTCTATTTCAGATATTAAGAATAAAAATAACATTGGTGATTTTTTTGCAATCTTAAGGACTAGAGGCGTCAACACTGATGATTATCGTTATGAATAGCAGTTTCACATTGTTATGTATTGCAGGTTCTTTCAGTATGTTATTTTTTTAGATGTAGAGGAGATGCTGATATGCAATTAAGCTCGAAACATTCTGATAAAAGCCAGGAGCCTGTATTCCTGTCATGGACAATAAATCGTCCACGTGAACGTACAGCAATGACCGGTATTATGGATGCGCTCAATAGAAGGGGCATTGGCTACTTCGATTACACGCGCCATCTAAAAGATGCAAATACATTGGAAGAGATCACAAAATTCCTCCATGCCAGTGTTCAAACGTCTAAATTGTCGATCGAGGTAGTGTCAAGTGACATCATTGTTGCGGGAGACTCACGCAGTCAAAAGGCGGAGGGTTTGACACCGCATGAATGTGTTCAGATTGAGCGGCGTTTCCTGAAAGAGAGAGGCATACCCCGTTTGTTTCTTATAGTCGATGACCAATATATGGTCACTTGGAGCGAATATGAAGAGTTTATTGTTCGCATTTACTGTGGTCATGGATACCTCGGAAAAAGAGATGAACATTGTACCCTTGACGATTTGGAAGCCGCAAAGGACGACAGCTACTTTCGATCTGTTGATTACATTGCAAAATGCGACAAGATTGCATGCGAAATCTACAAATACCTCAACGGAGAGTACGATATTATACATCTATTCAAATGCCTTCGTTTATTGCAGTACGAGGCAACTGCTTGGAAGGCAGAGTTTGGAGATCTACCTCATGGGTATACGAATAACCATAATGATGAATGGTATAGGGGAGCGGTCAAGTATCAGCATGCCTGGAAAATTACACCTATCAATGTGCCAGCAGGGAGTTCTTATATGGGGGATTGGTTCGAAGCAAGTCAACTCCTGCAAGAAGCAGTATCAATATTCGAAAATGCAGACGACTATTACTCGCTAGGGCTATCACTTCATCAACTTGGATACTGTAACCGCCCAGACTTAAATCCGTCTGGCAGTTGGGAAACTGCAATCAACTTTTATGAGAAGGCTGTGTTGGCGCTCGCTACTGCACAAGCAATGCCTCAACAGGTCAGATCATTGTGGGAATTGGCTGAGTGTTGGTGCCCTAAGAACAATCTACAGGGAAGTTGGCAACAAACCATCCAATACTATGAAGAAACATTAGCTCTCTTTGACACATTAGAAGATAAGCATAAGCCTTTGATGGCAATGATAATGTATAGTTATGGCGCCTACCTTCAACCCGACATCAATCCTCTTGGTAGCTGGAAAAAGGCGGCTTACCAATCCGAAATGGCAACAACTTGTTGCACGGGAAAAAATCAAATCGATCTGCGAGCGCGATGTATCCATCAGCAGGCATGGTGCCTTCATCACGGAAAACAAATGAAAGGAGATACTGTTCTTGCAGCTTCTCTCTACGAGGAAGCCTCCAAGCTGAGTGCCATGGCAGGTAATGCTTCTGTAGCACAATACAGTAAGAAAATGGCTGAAGTATGCACCAAGGCTGATAACGACAAGTTGCTTATTCGCTTACTGAATTGGATGTTAGGAAGGAGAAATAACAAGTAGAAACTACCACTTACCTTTCACGCTTTTATTGTTTTGTTTCAAACGGGATTGGATTTTGCCGCTTGATGAATAAGCTACAAAACTGTATCAGGTCTTTAATCCTGGAGCTATTTTAAATTTATGGCAAAACCGCCAAAAAACATATTGGCTAATGCGCTACTTTGAGCCACTATATGAAATAGATTGCAAGAAAAGTAAAACACCATTTAGTCTTAACTGATCAATAATATTGAATGAATGACTTACATGTTTTGTTTGGAAAAGGCTAGTAATGTCACAGTATTTAAAAAATGATTTAGTTTTTTAATATTCAAGTAAGGAGGAATTATCTTGTATCCAAATACAGAAAGAATGCTTGGGAAAGCGGCAATGTACAATGACCTTGAAATGTATAATCATGCGTATGGACTTGTAGAAGAGATAACTCGGCGAACCCCTGAGTTGCCATATTTTCTTTATTCTACTCTGCAATGCGAGAAAGACCATTTTTAAGGCATAATCGTTCATATGGAAAATACGTTTCGTTCTGGCAACTTTTCGAATACAGCTATTCACTCTTTTGATTTGATTGGCAGCGTAGATTTGTTTCCTG
Organism: Candidatus Scalindua sp.; assembly: GCA_021777035.1. GTDB lineage: Bacteria > Planctomycetota > Brocadiia > Brocadiales > Scalinduaceae > Scalindua. The sequence goes on from JAIQZR010000010.1 coordinate 6,675, forward strand.
ATTCTTTCGAAATAGTGACGTTTCGTATGGAAACTCATTTATGCAATGCGAAAGTACAACTTGCAATTTGCAGCACTGAAATGTAGAGTATCTTTCATGATAGACAGAACACTTGAAACTACGCTCAAAGCACTCTCTGCAAAATACCCGGTTGTTACGGTTACAGGCCCACGACAGAGCGGAAAGACTACCTTGTGCCGCAAGGTATTTCCCCAAAAAGATAATGTAAAACTGGAAAACCTTGACACACGGCAATTTGCCATTGAAGACCCAAGAGGTTTTCTGAAAAATTACCCGGATGGCGCAATCCTTGATGAAATACAACGAGCTCCAGACCTGCTCTCCTATATACAGTCAATTGTTGGTGAAACACCAAGAGATGGGTTGTTTATTCTCACGGGAGTCAACAGCTTGAAGTTTCAAGCAATGTAAGCCAGTCCACTGGCGGGGCGTACTGCCTTGCTGAAACTCCTTCCTTTCAGTATTGAAGAGCTGGCAGGTCATTACGATATTGCGTCCATAAATAAGTTGCTGATAACCGGGTTTTATCCCAGGATTTATGGTGGTGACTCAACTCAGATGAGAAGCGATATGTTGATTTATCCGGTTACCGGGGTACATACCATGCTTCATTTAATAGAGAATAAATCAGGAAATCATGTATTTATTGCCGGGTTAATATTACTTTCTTTTTTTTGTTCACCGCAATTTTTGGTCATAATTTTACAACAAAAAAGCCTGCTCTTTTATATAAAAAAGCAGGTATCGGAAACGTTGCAATTATCACATTTAGTTTTCTTTAAGGGCACCTTGTCCTCTTCGGAGTTTGGGCAAGCATCTGTGTCCAGTAATAATTTGACATTCTTTCCCATTTCTATACCACATTCAGGGCAGTTATGGTTTTTTAATTTAAAAGCCTATGCTCCCCAGCAACCGGGGCAATAATTATGAAAAACCTTTATTATCTCTCCACCAACAAGATACCTGCAAGTTTATCCAATTTGCCAAAGTTCTTTTCCTGCATTTAAGCAAATCCTTTTCGTTATAGAAATTTTCTTTTTTGAAGTGAAGAAAAAAAAATTCATCATTAATTGGCGTTTAATCTTTCCAGTCGTTCAGCCAGCCACATTTTGATAAGGGCTGTTCTGGCAACGCCTATTAGTTGTGCTTCCTTGTCTATTTTTTTTATGAAGGATATAGGGAAATCAATATTAATCCTTTGAACCTTTTTGTTAACTTTTACCTTTTTGATATCAAGAAAGTCTGCCATATCTTTACCGTTATCAAAGTCCTTGTCAAATTCTTTAGAGGTTATCTTACTCTTTAATTTTTTCATAGTATAAGTTCCTTTCTTTTTTTCTGGCTCTTCTACAGGAGATGATCCTTATCTTTTTGCTTCTGACCGTAAAGATACAAGAGAATAGACTTGTTTTTATTTTGCCAATGATCATGTATCTTTGTTCGCCTTCCGTAATAGCGGGCAAGATCATGCTGGTATTTGTCCAGATATTTTTAGCCTCTTCAAAGCCTACTCCATGTTTTTGCTTGTTTGCTGCAGATTTATTTGAATCATATTCAAATTCCATATTAAAATTATACCAATTTGATGTGTAATTTCAATACTTTGTAGTAAGCGCGATTTCGTGATGATTGATATTTGTTAGTATTTCAAAATAAACCACCCTCCTTGTTTTATTAAAGATTTATTGTGCTACAGTTCTACCCCCATTCTCATCTATATATCTATAACATGCTTCTTTAATGTACCAGGTGTGGCGTTCATTGTAGATCGTCTTTAATGTACCATGAATCTTCGCACTCGGAGGAAGCGCCGAGAGTCCATGGATAACATTTCTTAATATCTGATCTCTCTTCTTCTCCAGGAGTGATAAAAGTATTTTCTCCGCATCAGCGAATTTTTTTGCAAGCAGCATGGCGGAATTCTTTCCGATGGTGTACCCGGTAAGTATGTTTGAGACTAGCACGGGTATCAGCTCTTTTGGGATATCGTTCCTTTTTAATAACGCCTTTAAAGCAATATCAGACATAGATTTTCGGATAACGTTGGATCGGATGCCCACAGGGTTCAGCATCGCAACAAGTACGTCAAGGTTAAGAGATGGAAGTATCTCCTTCACAAATGCTTCCTCACCATTATGCCTGATAAAATCGTCTATCTGCTTTAATACAGACAAGTCGACGTCGATAGACAAATTCATTCTACTACCCGGTTTTTCAAGAGATGCCGCAAGTTTCTTCTTGTTCTCTTTACTCCTTTTATCCTCAACAATGGAGAAGTAGGAGCCAATCAGGTAAGCGGGATTTATGCCTATATTATCCCTGTCTCTGTTTGCCTCTGTCTTATGAGGCTGCTTTATGATAGCGTCCAGAAGCTGGGCACAATCATCAAACCTCTTCTCAGGATCTCGATTCAGGCACCTCATTACTATTGAAATCAAATTCTCATCTATTCTTCCTGCAAAATGCGATGGCTTGGCTGGCGGCCCACGTAATATCCGGTTCCTGATTATGTCTATGGTCTCTCCTCTGAACGCCTGGTTCTTTGTCATAATCTCGTAAAGGATACAACCAAGTGAGAATATATCACTTCTTCTGTCGTTTGGATTACCCTTCAGCACCTCAGGAGCTGTGTATGATATTGTGCCACAGCGGATGTCCCTGCCATGTAAAACAGAGGCGAGGCCAAAATCGATAAACTTTATACCATCCTCAGTCAACAAGATATTATCACTCTTCAGATCACAGTGGATAATGCCACGATTATGGATATATCTGACTGTCTTTATGATAGTCAGTGCCATGCGTATGAGTGAATTTGAGACAGACGGGTCATTGTCCCTTATAAGTGAGAACAGGGATGTACCCTGCAGGAGTTCGGTAAAAAGATATAGTCTCCCTTCCCTCACTTCGCAGTTGTAAAAACGAACAATATTGGGATGTGATAGTTCAAGCAGACATCTTGCCTCCTGAAGAGCCATGTCTCTGTCCTGCCTTACTATATCCACGATCTTGAGTGCAACCTTTTTCTCCAACAGCGTGTCCCATATCTCATAGACATCACCATACGCTCCGCTTCCCAACCATCGCTTAATTGTATACCTGTCCCCTATATTCTCTGTCAGCATTGTTATATAGTGAAAAGTTCACTATCTCCCCGTCAAGCAGGAGGCCGGTCCCGAACGAGCTACCGTTCTCCACCTTTATATTCTCACCCAGATCTATTCCACCAAAACGTGTCACTTCACTCTCCTGACTCACCCCCACAAGCCACTCCTTCAGACGATCCTTTCCGGGATCAACGGCACCAACTTCTCCCTGAATCAGGGATTCTACGACATAGCCTTCCATCAACTTGTGATGTAACTTGCAGAAAACATCCGGGCGGTAGAGATCAAGCATCATTTTTTTGCCGGTAATACACACATACCCCCTCGTATTCTCGTTGCCAGAAATATCACCCGTATATCTAGCTATATCATCCGCTCTCTGATCGTACAGATCATTAATAGACTGTGTCTGTGAATGTATATTCAGAGCAGCAAGGCTCTTGTCTACAAAGTTCCATATCTTTTTCTGATCCACACTGATAGCAGAAGTATCTCCCTTACCTCGCGATACATTCCTGGATATACTCTCCCTGAATGATGGAAACGCTATCGCACTATCCTTAAAATTAGCCGAAGAGCTTGTAGAGCTCCATCTATCCCTTTCCACACACGCTACCGGAATCTCCTTTATACTACTCTTGTCTACAAGACATGCCAGCACTACAACCCTGTCCTGATATCCTGCCTTACAGATCTCACCTTCCGGAAGGTACAGGGTTGAAGCAGAGTGGTTATGTGCCTGAATCTGACTGACCGTACCAGATGCCAGTTCCCTGAGCTCTACCGTCTGCTCCCGCATGCCCTCTTCAAGCATTATTACGCCTGACGGCTTGCGATGTACGCGACGGCCCTGCCCTTCAATGGCATAGAGCACAGAGTTTCTCAGGAAATATGGCCCCTGCAATTCAATGTGAGATAATGTGTCTGTAATAATCTTCATAATCAATTACTCCTTATGTAAGTCAGGCGCTTGCAACGCAAAAAAACCAACATGTTGTCGTTGTTTTGCAAGCAAGAAATGTCGGGTAAGTTGTCTGGCAGGTTACCAGACAACAATTTCTAAATCCAATTATTCTCCATATTTTTATTCTTACTCCGTTGCCTGTACAAGAATCTTGTACAACTCCTCTATCTTATTATCGGTAATCGGGCCCTCCGGAAAATGGATATAATGGTGAGGGAGATCACTTTCACTGAACGGATCAGCGTCTGTTCCTATCCGTGCTGCGATATAACGATGGCCGTTGTCAATAAGCCTGTTAACCGCATATTCCATCTCACCAAGGGTTGAAGTAAACTTTGAATTGTCAAGTGATTTACACCATTCGTGGTCGCTGATATGGATAAAAACAGTCTTTCTTTTGCCTGTTTTCTTTTCGATAATCTCATTCATGGCCAGAAGCGCTGCGGCATCTGGGTTCCACCCCGTACCTGAATCAGTACCCGGCATGGTTATAGAGGCAAGTCCATTTTGTCCTATCAGTTTTTGCTGTGAGTTGTAAATCTCTGTGAGCCGGTAAAACTGTCCGTTGGTATTATAAAGGTAAAGCATCACATCACAATGTTTCAGCCCTTCAGAGATGGTAACCGATACGTTCTTCGCCGCCCACACCCTGGATGATCCCATAGAGCCGGAAAAATCAAACAGAGTGACTACCTGTTCTCTGCCTCCCGGTACCGGCATGTTCCTGTATTGAACAGTACTGAAGACCAGCTCGCAGTGCTGATATTGATCGAGACGGAGTTCATCAAACAGAGGGCCAGACCGAGAAAAACGTCGTATCATACCACGAGGGCTCATAGGTATGGAACTCAATCTTTTCAGCTTCCTGATATGCGGCTGATTCAATTCCACTATTGACCGGTATTTTGCCGGATTTCCAGGAGGAGCTACCACGATCTCGAATGGAGCGGATACATCCTCCACGAGCATGGTATCATAAGAAAAATGTGTTTCAGGTGGAGAGAATGGATCAATGGATTTTCTCTCCATTGGGTTTGATATTTGCCCTGAATCGCCATTATTCTTCTCTCCGGATACTGTTCGTAAATTCATCGTCAACATCTCCCTGAAGATTCCGTCTATCACCTCTTTCTTCACTCTTCTCCAATCCCTTTTCTTTACATAGTCCGGAAGCGGTTTGAGGAGATTTCTTATATTAATCCACGCATTACAAAACCATTCATCTTCGTGTGCGATCATTTGTTGAAAATGGATGTCAGAAAAGAAAAAAACCGGGAAGAGGAGTTTGTCCACACTGTCTACACCACATCCTCTGTATTGATAGATTTCCTCAAAATAGGAGAGCCACGCATTTAATATGCCGATTACAGTAGGGCAGGACTGCGCCAGGTCATGAAACGTTATCAGATGTTTCAGCATGGCTCCTGTTTTCTGAGAAACCTGTTCACATGCCTTTATCTCCTCTTCCTGCATATATTTCATCTTTTTAAATTCAAAGAGATTGTCTGGCAAAATAAGCATATTCTTCTCCCTGTCTGCAAGGAGCTGTGCCGCCGCTGCCGCCTTCAACCTGATGCCGACACTGCACATACCGTGAAAAGGCATGGGGCAGTTGGGCAGATCCTGGGCCACTTTGTCATAGATCGCCTCTCCCAGTTTTGCATCCTGGATAAATTTGCTGAAATTACCCTGAATGTCTGAGGCTGCAAGTAATTTTCTCGACGCAGAGGGGCTCTCAAGGTCTGCGGTATCAATCCACAACAGGTTTTTTTTTCTTCCTTTAGCCTTAATGGATTCCACGGTAAGGGTTTCTGTTATTCTGTGTTTAAGTGCCTCTGCCTGTATATCGAGCTTTCTCAACACCCCGGTGCAACCGTCAATGATATTGCCTTTTGAACGAGTTGGCAGCGCGCCACCGGCTTTTATATTACCGTTAATTATATGATTGAATGGTGCAATGATCTCGTCGTGAATCAGTGTGTCTATTCTTCTATGAACATGCTCTGGCAGTGTTACATGCATATACGATGACAACTGAGGTAGATCCTGAAAGGCATATAAAACCGCATATGCCATCATCTCCTCAGAGTGGTACGAAAAGTATTGTTCCTGAAACTGATAAAATATATGGTCGGTAAAGAGTTTCTGCCGAATCACATCTATAACATGAGAGAGTTCCATCTTTTTTGCAATAGATGCAATATCAAAATATCTGTTTTTCTCTAAGAAATAGTGCATCCTGAGGATAGTGCCAGCTATGGCATCATAGAGTGACATGGATTTCCATTGATCAATGTCTTTTCCATACCATGGTAAAACCTTGCTTGCATCAATATAACGCATGTTGCTCCTGTTGTCGGCCAGAAGGGAATCAGTGACGGGGCTGTATCTCTTATAGGCTCTGTGTGATCCATGAAGAAATTTTGTTATAATCTCTACATCTCTGCTGAAATATTGTGTTCTGGCCAACATTGCATTGGGAACCGGATATCCGTAAGATAGTACATTATACCCGTATAAATCATGTAAAGAGGAAGTTGATGTTGCAAGCTCATTGAATTTTTTACCAGGCAACACTTCCCCCTCTACAACCTTATTCAGATCCCTGTAACATTGTTGTATTTTTTCATGGCCTTCAAGATGATTTAACGCCTCATCTTCTATACTCTCTGCGACCAGGGCAATTTTGTTCATCTCGCTGATCGTGAACTTAAGCTTACGCAGATTAAATCTGTCTTCTCTTCCTGATATCCGTTTATATCGGTGTTGTTTTGGCATATTGAGACTCCTTTTCATGCAAGATATTTATTCATTAATGTCTTTCTCCTTATGAAGACTGGTGGAGTCGAAGATCTAGACTCAAAGACGACAGGCTCACCACAATTTAACTTAAAATATGCTGTAATCATTATGTTTGTTTTTTGCTCCGTTATTTTCACCAAAATATCCTTCAATAAGCATATCCGCCTTGAGACGCTCCTCATTCTCACTGGATATTCCAGTCAGCAGGCGGCTCGCTGCGCTCAGTTCCGTTTTTTTGAGAAAGGCGACAAGCTTTACACAATGCCTGATCTGTCTCATGGTAATCTCACCAATGCCGGCAAAGGCGCCTTCTTCCATTTCACCCTTGATTTCCAGGACAAGTGCAACAATCTTATCAATAAATTTATGATACCTGACGGGATATTCAGACTTTAAGATATCCGTAAAATTAGCCCGGGAAATATGATAGATTTGAAACCTGTTTGCAATTGCCAGGTCTATGCCCCTGCTGGCAAGATAGCCGCTTACAGGTCTTCCCGCGTCACTGTTACTGCTTGCCACACACTGCAGGTTCAACCACCTGGTCTCACCATTAAGAGAAAAATAGTGTTCATGGTTCTCGATAAACTTCATGAACGCATTACTGAGGCCTACTTCTATAACTCTGTCAAAGTCATCGATAAATACGATAAACGGGTTTATTTCTCCGTTGAGTTTCTCGATCATGTTGAGTTTCCTCTGTTCATGCTCCAGAAACTGTTCCTTCGATGCAAAACCGTGTTTCAGGATAAATTCTGCAAGCATGGCTGCCTCCTTTGAAGAGGTGCCGCCCTCAATATTTTTCTCGTATGTCAGTTCCATCGCCGCCAGGATGGGTACCATATCGATTTCTATGCTGACGGGCTTTACCGTTATACCTTCCAATGCTGTTCCGGAAAGCATTTTTTGATAATTCTCTTTATATCGCAGTGCGGATGCACGTATCGTTTTCCCATTTCCAGTCTCTCCCTTGAACAACACATTGCCGCCGGCAACTACATCCTCTGCCGCTGAGATTACAGGGTCGCTCCTTGTTGCGAATAAAAGCTCACGTTTAGATGTCTCCAACTCAAGGATGTCCTCATGAATCTCGTCATCCTGCCTCTTTGATCTCTTTGCCATAAATCGCCTCCTTTCATAAATTTTAAAATTAAGATGTTTGCGCTTATGGATATTCACGTCCACTTCACGCAATACATCACTCCTTCCACAGATTCTCAAACAGTGTGTTCTTGAATTTGTCCAGCTCATTCTGAACCCCTCGTGCGCCAAGACGAATATCAGTTTTTTCGACTATCTGTTTTGCCGTCTTTTCAATATCAGACACGGTCCAATCGAATCCGATGCGTTCAACCACTTTTTTCAATTCAAGAAGATCCTTTTTTGCTATTTCCATCAACTCATTCTCAGATATAGCTGGAAAATACAATACCCTCCTTACCCTGCCCTGTATGGCCGGCAGAATGATTCTCTGATACGCTTCCTTGTAATGTTCGATCAGCATTTGATTTTCACTGCGTACACCATCACCTGAAAAACCTATACGTTCCCACTTTTCAGCGTCTGAGTAATTACCTGCATTCATGGTCAAAACGATTATACATGGCGGAAGATCGATCTCTTTTCCGTGTCCATTCCTGAACGTTCCATTATCAAGAAGCCCGGTAAGGAAGTGCTGGATATCATTTCTCCCTTCAAGTTTGTCGATTTCATCCAGGGTCAAGACAGATCCTTTCCTTATGGTTTCCAATATGCCCGGTGCTTCCATACCTTTGAGACCTTTCTGTGTGCCGGTTAAGTTCCACAGGCTCGTCCTGTCAATCAGGCATCCTGCATTGAAACTTACATAGTGGGGTGCATTGGTCTTAAAGTATTCATGAGCAATGAACGCCAGTGTTTCACAGAGTATGTTTTTTCCCGTGCCCGTGGGGCCTACAAACGCTAAAATGAGAGGTTTTTTTATATTCATCAGACACCACATGGCCAGAAGCGGGAGTAACTCATTCTTGATTTCACTTCTTCCGACAATGTAGTTGTCGAGCGTCTTTCTTGCTTTAGCCATAAGGGCCATGATTGTCTTCCTGTCTCTCTTTCTCAGTGAAACATCACGCTGTGCGCCGATCCTGAATTTTGTCGCATATTCACGGCTCACCGCTTCACTATTCTTTTCATCACGAAGATACTCTATTGCCTCCTCTTGCGTGAGTTTGCCCTTCAGCAGGTGCTGACATGTGGTAACCATTTGCCTGTTTGCGGTCAATCCTGCATCTTCCAGTATGGGTACCAGGTGGCGGTTAACAGATGGCAAGCTGATTTCTGGCATTTCGCATTCATCTCCTGTCTGTGAATCAGAGTAGAGCAGAAATCGCGGACCAAAGAATTCAGGGTGAAGGTTGAATCTTTCAAGAAATTTCATAATCTTTCGCCTGTGTATATCTTCAAGAAAATCCGTGTTAATAATGATAACAATGCCATCAAGACTAAGCATCTTTTCCAGAGCGGTGAAGAGCCCGTTGAAGTTTGTTGCAATCATAACGGGGTTAATCTCAAAGATCTGTCTCAGATGAAATGTATGCAGACAGGCCGACAGGGTTGTGATATTTGTTTTTACAAAAAATGTTTTGAAGTGCTGTAATGCGGAACGCAGTCTCTCTAATGCTTTCGTGTCAATGTTCTGCGAATCACATGCAACATTCGGAACCTGCCTCAGTATGTTTCTGTCAAAAGAATTGTCTTCTTCTTTTTTTGACAGGATTGTAATGTTGGCCGCTTTCATCAGTATTTGCTTAAGTTCGACAAAATCCTTCGCACATTCCTGTAATAGTACCTGCTCTCCAATAATCCTCAAATTTTCCGTACGCACCCCATGCGTGGAAAGATAGTGCGGTATGAGCTGGCCATTTCCGCTCGGACCAATCAATTCAGTTATCATTTCTGCGCCAGATTTTTTACTGCCGGTAATGCGCATTCTGACTCCCTGGTTTTCAAAAACCATGGCATGATTTCGATCAGTCTTGATATGGTGAAAACCATACTCCTTTGCAATCCCGCAGACTTTTTTTATGTAATCCTGATTCCTGTTCATTAAGTTTAACCTCCCGTTTGTTCTATCAACAATTGCTAGCGCAATTCTTAGGCCAAAATGACCATGCAGAACCTAAGTGGTTATTGGTGTGGCAGTTGTTACTTGCAGGCAGTGGAGTTCTCTTCCTTAATGATGGTGCTGATTGAGTTGTGGCGAAAACAAATGGTTCCAAGTCAATTACAAAGGAGAGAAATTCATGTTCTTCCATCGAAGTTATTATTTGAAAAGAGAGAAATACCTGGATAAGACGATGATTGCTTTACTCCTCTTGTTATAGATTACAGAATCAAATTGATGTCTTGATTTATCCTTGCAGCCACTCTTTTTATACATATAATACTTTCTATTGAGTTCGTGTGGTACGCTATTTGATATTGAAATATTTCATCTTACAATACTTCTTCCAATAATTTTGCTTAACAAGGAGGCAAGTTGTCAATGAATATCCTTTGCCCGAAATGTTCTTCAAAAGAAGTAGATTTTCTGAAAAAACGAAATGAATACATCTGTGCAGAGTGTGATAATCGGTTTAAAAAGGAGAAGGAAAGGCAGCAAAAGCGGATCTTTTTAAGCTACGGTAGAGACGAGTATGCGGAACTTGCGGTGAGAATACAACGCGATCTTGAGTCCAGGGGGCATGAGGTATGGTTCGATCTTGAACGGTTAAAGGCGGGCGGTAACTGGGAAGCATATATAGAGGAAGGACTGGAATGGGTATCTGCAAATCCCAAAAACAGCCTTATCATTTTTCTTATGACCCCGCATTCCACACGAAGACCTGATGGATTCTGTTTGAAGGAGTTATCCCGTGGACTCAGTAGAGGATTACCGGTGATACCGGTGATGATTGTATGGTGTGAATCTCCTCTTTCCATCTGTGATATCCAATGGCTGGATATGCAGAAATGTAATCCTATAGACGAAAATGAGGAACAATACCAGAAGCAATTTGAGCACCTGTGTGAAGCGATAGAACATGATCGAATTACACTGGAAGGCGTTCAATCGAGGTTAAGACATCATCTGAACCCCTTGCCATTTGACGCTGAAATAGAAGGGCATTTACTTAAATTTACCGGCCGTAAATGGATCTTTAATCAAGTTGACGCATGGCTTCAAAATCCATCTGCCAGCCGGGTGTTCTGGATAGTGGGTAAACCCGGTGTGGGGAAAACGGCTATTGCTGCCTGGTTGTGCAGTAACAGGCGTGAGATTGCGGCATTTTACCTGTGCGTATATGGTCATACACAAAAATCAGATCCGCGTAACTGTGTTCTTTCCATTGCATACCAACTGAGCACGCAACTGCATGAATACCAGTTACGACTAAACAGTTTGAAGCTGGAAAAGATCGTAGCAGAATCAAATGCCAGAACCCTTTTTGATACCTTGATCAACCAGCCCCTGTCCCACAATTTCCCAAAACCTGATCATAGGGTTATCATTCTCATCGATGCGTTGGACGAAGCAACGGAAGGAGGTACAAACCAATTGGCTTCGTTTCTGGCCTCTGAATTTGCAAAAACACCCCCCTGGTTATCCCTGATCATCACCAGCAGGCCAGACCCCCAGGTAAAATACCCGCTCCAATGCTTTTCTCCCTATGAGGTTGACACCTCAGCGCCGGAAAGTGAAAAAGATATCCGATTGTATCTGACTCAAGAGCTAAAGCCATTTTATCATGAAGAAATCGTGCCAAAAGACGTTATCGATACGATCATCGAACGAAGCGAAGGTCTTTTTCTCTATGTGCAATGCATTCTTGAGGCATTGCGGGAAGGCGAACTCTCCCTGGACAGATTAAATGAATTCCCTAACGGACTTGGAGGTTATTATTGGAGGTATTTTGAACGGAAATTTCCCATACACGAAAAAGACAGACAATCGGGACAGCCTGATCTTACCGCCTATAAGTCTTCGTATCGCCAGGTGCTTGAAATTATTACCGCGGCCCGTGGGCCGCTTGAGGTAAGATATATTGCTTCTCTTTTTGGATGGAATGAATATCAGGAGGATATCCTGCAGGTCTTCGGGTCTCTTATTTCGATCAGGAAGGGGCGTATATATCCCTTTCACCGTTCAGTCATTGAATGGTTGACAAACAAAGAAAAGGCGGGAATAGAGTTTTATTTTGTCAGTACTAAGGAGGGACACAAACGATTGGCAAATAATGGATGGAGAGAATACCAACATGGGAGCGACACAATGTCCAACTATACTCGTGACCATCTTCCTGCACATTTAATTGCTACAGGGAGATGGGACGACCTCAAAACCTTTCTTTCTGAACCCTTGATCATGAAAGGGCTCATGACAGAGGAGAGGCAGTATGAACTGATGGGTTATTGGTTATCCATCGGTGATAACCTTAATATGATTGATGTATACCATGAAGCATTAGACCTATTCAAACAATCAGGGGCTTCTCAGGAGGAGTTTGCACAGATCCTTTGTAAAGTAGCAAATTTCATGACGATCAATGCTTTGTACCGGGAAGCGATCATTCTGCATAAGGAGGCGTTAGAGATTCGCAAGGTGGAGTCAGGTGAAGAGTCTACGGATACGGCATCCACTCTGAATGAGCTTGCTGAAGCATATATGGGCAGTGGAGATTTTAAAAGTGCCGAGTTTTATTTACACCAGGCCTTTACTATACGAAAAAAAGTGCACGGAAACGACCATAGGGATACCGCTTCTACTTTAAATAGTTTGTCAGAGCTTTGCTGGCATCTGGGCAGAAATTCAGAAGCAGAGGCGTATGTTAAACAGGCACTCGATATACGCATGAAGGTGCTTGGCACGGAACACCCGGACACGGCAAATTCACTCAATAACCTGGCAGCCTTCTATGCCAACCTGGGCAATAGTGCGAAGGCAGAGCCTCTATACAAACAGGCATTCGATATACGCATGAATGTGCTTGGCACGGAACACCCGGACACGGCAACTTCACTCAATAACCTGGCAACCTTATATGCTAATCAAGGCAAAAATGAAAAAGCGGAAATATTGTATTTTGAGTTGTTAGAGATATTGGAAAAATTATTGGGATCGGAACACCAAACGACTTGCAAGATTCGGAAAAGTCTAGAGAAATGCAAGGATAAAGGTGAATGATTAGGCACCAACTATGGCATAGTTAAAAGTTCATTGACCTTTGTTCTTATTTTCGTTGTATACTCATCTCAAAATAGTTTTCGGATTAAATCCAAAAACAAATTTGCCCGAGTAAAGTCCTCGGCGACTTTTGTCCGGGGATAACTACCTGCCCGACTACGTCGTTCGGGCGGGTAACCAAGATTTGGTTTTTATAAAGCCAAAAACCAAACCGGTTTTAGTATATAATGAAACCGCTCATGCTATGTTTTGGGTTAAAACATAAGGAAATAAATATGTAATTCATATAGGAATTTCCATTTTAAGTCTCTAGTTTAAAATAAGTTATAACAATAAAAAAACCGTATCCTCACGCAAAGCCGCAGAACGCTAAGAGAGAAAAAGTGAGTCATGGCTCATAAATATTCGTATATTTTCTCGGCAGTTTTATTCTTTGCGCTCTTTGCGGCTTTGCGTGAGCATATTTTTACTAAAAGTCCGCCCGGAGGGCGCTAATTTAGTGTATAGTTCAATTGCCCGACGAGCTTAAAGGCTATCATAAAAACCGCTGCATGGTCTTCCAGCCTGCACAAAGTCATATTATGCTTTTCCCTGAAATTATTGCCTGCCCGGCGGGTGTGATGGGTCAAACGTGACGACACAAATCCACACACTACTTCATCCCCTGTATTGCTGCGAGTGGAGAGATTATGTGCATGCGCCTATTGGCAAGAGAGTATTCCAGGTAAGCACCATAATCCTCACATCTTATTATCTCAGAGTAGAAACTCTCCGCCGCAACATAATCACCTTCGATCTCAGAAAAGAGTGCCATAATTGTAAGCAGTACACAGAGGTAGTTGTGCTTGCCTTCAAGACGCTTTCTGGTTTCACTCAAAATGGAATGGTCAGCCATAACATTGACAACCATCTTCCAGCATGGCAGCAGGTCTTCGCGGATGAGGCCACGCATAGATTTTTTGTAACTGATCTTCTTATTAAGCATGAGATATATAATGGGTTGATATAATCTGGCACACACCACATTCTCACTATTCCAGATGTCTCTCTGCAACAGTACATCTATCAACTTTCCAGCATTCTCCCATTCTTCCAGTATCATGTGTATCATTGCCGTACTGAGGATAAGATCCTTGTCGTTTGGACTCAACTGTACAATATCATATCCCAACTCTATGCATCTTTCATAATCATTTTCAAATGAGAATACTTCAGAATATACTGTAAGTAGTCTGGAGTATTCTTTCCAACGAGGGCTCTGTTGGATGGCGCCTGCCATCTTCTTAATCCTGGATTTGTCATCCATGCAGAGAGAGAGTAGCGTTAAGGGAATACTGCAGGGCGTGCTGTAATTTTCCTCCATCACGCCTCTCTCCATAAGCTCAAGACCTTTCTGTATATCACCTTTCACAAAGTGTACAAGCCCGACGCAGCTCAGCAACATGCAGTATTCATTATGTGAGGTTGCCGAAGCAAGGTAATCGTCAAGCGCGGATGGTGATTTCATAGCAGGAATAATTCTCTTGGCGTATATCTCTCCATCAGGATTGCCGCTATATATCACAGGGAAGTTGTCGGATTGAATTCTGTCCGCTTCTTCTTTACTCCCGATCCATATCTTCATGAGATATTGAAGGAATATCATAGAACGGTCTTCAAATTTACCTATCAGGTCTAACTGCCGTATTGTCTGCTCTGTATCTTTCACTGCTGCATATGCCATGATCTGCATCTGCCAGAGCGTATAGGCATAAGCATGAAACCCAAGGTCTTCAATCTTATTATAATAGGTTGGAATTAAGGGGATTGAAGTATTTTTTGAGGCAATTTGTATAACCTTATCAAATTCACCGGTCCTGAAATATGCATGGGCAAGTTTGTACTGAATAATTTCATCTTCCGGCAGCAGTTTATACAGCTCCTCTCCTCTTATTATTACGTCACCATATTCAGCATTATCAAAATTTTTATTAAATATTGCTATCTTCTGCTGAATGCCCGCGTCGTCCCCGAAGATTTCTGTTGGAGAGAGAGGGAGTAACAGGCATATTAAGACCGGCAGAAGATTGGCATGTATTGATAATTTAATTTGTTTCATAGATCCTGGGGAATCTGTTACGTAAATTCTGTTTGTCCATCTCATGGACTGATCCCGCAATGTTAAAGTTGGTATCGCTTGTTAAGTCTACCAGCAGAACGTCAAGGCCCTTATGTTTGATAACATAATCCTGCGGAAGCCGCTTATGCCATCCAATCATTCCGTTAAAGGCATGGCCGGGGATGGTAACAATGATTGTCTTGATGCCTTTATAATTATTTACCACAGATGAGAAGAAGATGGCCTTTGTATCGCAATCTCCTGCTCCGCGGACTATAGTCTCTACCGGAGACCAGACACCATAGATATAACGATTACCGATGGCAAACGGCGGAATCTCGTATCGTATATACTGCACATAGGACATAACAAGGTGTATCAATCCCTGCAAGTTGAATTGGTTGTTTTGTCCCAACGTTAATAACTCTTTCGCTGTTATCAGCATGATTGGTGTAAATTTTCTTACAACAGATGAATAATCTACCGTTATATATCCCCTGTTCAAGACATGGAAACCATTCGCTTTAAGATAACCATCTTCAAACTCCTGACATTTTTCCTTAAATTTATTATATGTACCTGGATTTACAATGTTATAACCAGCGAGATGAACTGGGCCCTTTTTACGTTGTATGGCCTTCGTAATATCAAGAAGTTCCGGATGCCCGGAAAGAAAGCCATCAAATCCTGTCTTATAAAATTTCATCCGTTTGTCCGTTGTCAGACCAAAGTTACCGATTGCATAATTTATGAGTTCATTACTGATATCAAGATCCAGTTCGTGACTTTTATTAAAATAATCTCTCCATTTATAATGAAGAGTGTAGGCATTGCTTTCCGGAGTGCGGGTAAAACTACCAATCTCGCTCTCCCAGTTCTCTTTGCCAAAGGTTTTACTTGCTGGAGATTGTCCTATTGCATTTACAACAACACGGGTATTGCTATAAACACCTGTTCCGCACAAAGTGAAGCCGGGTTGTGCATTGAAGACAACATAGGAATACGAGATAAGGAGCAGCAAACCACATATAAGGATTTTCAGTTTACCTGACATCTATAGGCCCCATCCCTACCTGTGGAATTAGTGTATTGAGCGCATCAGCCAGGCCATTCTGCACCATGACAGCAACCGTGATGACCACACCAGAGAGAAGAATAGCAACGGCGACATTATTTTCCTTGATTAGTGGTATTTCATCCAGAGAGGTTGTCATCTTCTGAAAAAGCTTTGACGATACCAAAACGGTTATTATGGACAGAACATACGCAATAACCACATATGAACTGATATAACCAAGAGTTTTGGCAATGCTTGAGGCGCTTATGGCCGAATGCACAAAAAGGTTCTGCAAGACAGCGGATACCGGATAGAGACATCGGGCCATGAGTATGCCAAATGCTATCAGATCGCCGACCACCGCAATAGCCATTGCCGCATTGCCCTGTTTGATATCATCCAGACCCGAGGATCTGGCCAATCTTGAAAAGAGCTTAAATGTAACAAATACTACCAGGATGGAAATAAGCACCGAGAAGATAAAGCTGAAAATCCCCATTACCATTACTATTTTATCCGCCAACATTAACCAATCCTTTCCATGATAAAAAACTTAATACAGAATAACACTCTTTACAGCAGTTCCATCAGTTCTTCTGCTTCATTGATCACCGAGGATAGCGCGATGTTAAATTCACCCACGATTTCCTATTACCTACCACTAGAGAGATAGCCCTGAATATTCCTTTTCAAATAATAACTTCCATGGAATAACTGGGGTATTTCCTCTTTGGTAAGGCAGGTCATTAATGGAAACACATAATGGGATTGCCCCTGGATGGTCATCCATAAAGGATGCTAAACCCCTTAAATCTTTCGGCTGTATAACCTTTGAGGATTTAATTTCAATAGCCCATACCCTATTGTGAGATTCAATGATCAAATCAACTTCAGCTCCATGAGAAGAACGCCAGTGGTATAAGCGGTAAGGCTTTTCAAAATAGTGAATCAATCTGAATACCTCAAGGATAATAAAGTGTTCAAAAAGAGTTCCATAGATTGTCGGTGTTTTTACCGACTCTGCCGTAATCCGGCCGTTTAAACTGTTTATTACGCCAGTATCAAAGAGATAATATTTTGGATGAAGCACCAACCTTTTCCTGGCGCTTTTCAGATAAGATTCCAGCTTCACTGCAATTAATGTATCTTCAAGAATCTCATAATAGCCTTTTATCGTTTTACTTGAAATTCCGGATTAGATTTGTATTTTATCAGCGTTTGGTATAGTAAAAGATCGATCAATAAAAAATCAGATCCGGAAAGGAGGCCCTTTATTAATGTGCTTTTCCCAACCTGGCGGGGGCCAAAAAGAAAAAAACTTCTTTTGCCAAGAGGCAATTGTAGTATACGAGGAACCATAGGTTGATACTACCGTGTAAATCTAACCCGTCAAGTCAATTATAAGCTTGTTCAGAAATTCCCATTCAGAAAACTTACAATTAAACACCCAGGATATCAGGAAGGTTTTGAAGGGCTTGCGCGATGGGTAAAATCTTAATATTATCTTCAAACTCTTCTCTTACGCCACCATATAAAAGATAGAGCTTTGCCTCTGGGAAATCTCTTCTGAATGACTTTAAACCTTTTAAATCCTTTCTTGCCAATCTAACTGAACGTTTTATTTCGAATGCCAGTATACCTTTTGGCCCATAGAGAATAAAGTCTACCTCTGCACCGTTACTTGTACGCCAATAATAAAACTCGTATTGAAAATTGAAATAATCATTGATTGCATTCAACTCCTGGAAACAGAGTGTTTCCAGACCCGGTCCTTCTGCCTCTTCAGGCGAATCTAATGGGCCCATTGGTCGTAAGGCGCGAAATACTCCTACGTCAAAATAGTAAAACTTCGGATGGGTCACCATTCTTCTTCTGGCCCGTTTGGTGAAGACGGGCAAGCGAGTGGCCAGAAGCAGATCCTCTAAAATAGTGAAATAACTCTCTACCCGCATCCTTTCAAGGCCTGACTCTCTTGCCACTTCTGAAGTATTCAACACTGCACCTTGTGAAAAACTTGTTGTTTCAAGGAATCTGGAGAAACTGCCAAGATTTCGTGTCAGACCCTCCTGCAGGACTTCTTCACGTAAATAAGCCTGAACATAGGCATTTAAAAACTGACCGGGATCTGGTTCGGAAGGAATTGATGGCAGGTGGCCAAATTTCAGTGACCTTTCCAGGTTAAAGTCCTTTCCCAATTCAATCGCCGTAAGTGGATGCATTCTGTAGGTTAAAGCCCGTCCTGCCAATAGATTAGTCCCCTTTTTTCTTAAACTCCGTGCACTTGAACCTGTAAGTACAAATTTGTAACGATGTTTTTCAATCAGGCGGTGAACTTCGTTCAGGAGAGCAGGCACTTTTTGGATTTCATCAAGAATAATCCAATCTTTAAAGCCAGGTTGAATCAAATTTTCAAGTCTGCCAGGTCGCGCCAAAAGATCATTATAAAGATCGAATCCTAACAGATCCAGGTATAAGCTTCGAGGAATGTTTGACTTCAACCATGTGGTTTTTCCAGTCCCTCTGGGACCAAACAAGAAAAAACTTTTACCTGTTTTTAACGGTTCTTTAAGTAATCTGGAATACATATATGCATTTTACAAGTATAATAGGTTATTTCAACTTCAAAATACATGATTCTGGCTGGTGTTAAAAAAAAGGATAATCTCTAATCAACTATAACCAAAACTCGATAAATATTTATTTAACGAAAATACATTGGAAAGAGTCACTAGCGTCCGGTTAGGTTTTTCGTATTTAACATTAATGCTCCAAAACTGTCATTATCGCCTGCCTAGCGGACTGGCAGGCATGCTGCATGCTTTTAGCGGGAACCCAGGTTGAACGAGCCTCTTGGATACCCGATAAAGAAATTCTGGTATGATAAAAACGGTATACGCAAAAACCAAATCAGTTTCAGTATACTATTTAAGTAAACCATCTTGCAAGAAGGTGTGATGAAAGGTGTGGCAATCTCACTTGACACTATCTTTATCCTTGATAGAATAATTCATCTGTAATGAATTAAAGGTACCTAAACAGCTGCTCTATTTCCTTTCCAGAAGAGTGGAAATAATTAACAATAATGGAACATGAAATTGACTGGGACAGTTTACTACAGTACATTGAAGAGGGCAGCGTTATACCCATAATCGGACAGGAGTTGTCAGTCATAGAAGTGGCTGGTAGAATGATCCCTCTCTACCAGCTTATTGCACAACAATTGGCTACAGTCTTCAATCTATCATCAGCAAAAATCCCACCTGATATTACACTGAATCAGGTAGTATGCAAAATTCTAAAAAAAGGAATCCGACGCGAAAAGATTTATCCACAGATAAAAATAATTAACGATAAAATCCCTTTGTCTCTGCCTCAACACTTGAAAAAACTGGCGAAGATCCATCATTTTAACCTCTTCGTGTCCACAGCCTTTGATAAATTGCTTGAGCTTTCAATAAATGAAGAACGATATTCTGGTAGGTCAGAAACAGTAACTATCCCGTACTCTCCAAAAAAAGGAACCGATATATTACAGGACATTGAGGCCTGTGGGCAGGCAATAGTATATCAGCTTATGGGAAAAGTATCATCTGCACCGGATTATGCCGTAACAGATGAGGATGTCCTTGAGTTTATGCATACATTACAGTCAGAATCCAAACGTCCGAAGCATCTCTTTGATCTCTTAAACGAACAAAATTTGCTTATCATTGGAAATCAGTACCCGGATTGGCTTGCACGGTTCTTTCTTAGAATGACTAAAAATACAAAGCTATCCATGCCCAGGGATACTACAGAATATCTAATTGATACCAGATCGAAAGGAGATGGCAACCTAGTACATTTTTTAACGCATTTCAGTTTATGCACCGAAGTCTATCCAGAAAGTAATCCCTTTAAGTTTATTGATCTTCTTTATAAAAAATGGCAGGAGAGGAATCATACACCCATTGAAACAGATCTCCAACCAAATATAAATCTACAAGCTAGTGAGGAGATGCCACGAGATGCAATATTCATAAGTTATGCCAGTGAGGATTTGGACAAGGCCAGCACACTGAAATCATCACTTGAGTCAAAAGGATTTACCGTTTGGCTGGACAAAGAAAGACTTGAGCCTGGCCACTTTTTTGACACAGAGATTCGTAAGAACATCTATCGCAGTTCATTTTTTATTCCATTAATTTCTTTGCATACAGAACAAAGACTTGAGGGTTATTTCAGACGGGAGTGGGAATGCGCCATTGACCGTATGAAAGGGATGGACAAGTCCCTTAAATTCATTTTACCCATTATTATCGACGGCACGCCTCTTTGTGCAGATGATTTACGCGTCCCTGAAGGGTTTAAGAATTTGCACTGGACGCGCTTGTCAGGTGGATTACCAACTCCGGAATTTACGGATTGGTTGAAGATGCAGGATAGACTCGTTCAAAAGAGAGGACGTGGATATACATGAGCAAAGAAATACCAGTCATCCCTGACGATCGTATCGTTGACCATGAAAATCCCTGGCCGGGGTTAAGTTCATTCACAGAGTCGATATGTAAATATTTTCATGGCCGTGAAGCTGAGACACGTGAGCTTTTCCAGCTGGTCAAACGGGGCAACTTGATCGTCCTTTTCGGTAAATCAGGACTTGGCAAGACATCGATCCTCAATGCCGGCCTCTTTCCGTTACTACGGACAGAACAATTTCTACCTATATCAATTCGCATTAATTTCGACGAAGACAGCCCTCCTTTCTCTGAACAGGTAAAATCTCTTATTATACATGAATGTATGTCAAATGCAGTCGAAGCTTCCTCCTCTGTTCAAGGTGAGACCTTATGGGAATATTTCCATAGGGTAGACGTTGATTTCTGGAACAATCATAATCGATATACTACTCCTGTACTGATATTTGATCAATTCGAGGAGATATTTACTCGTGGACGTGAAAGTGCTGTAAACAAGCTCCGGTCTAATGAGTTCCTGGAGCAGCTATCCGATCTAATAGACAACAGATACCCTGATACCGTTAATACTTGGCTGGAGGCCAACGCAAGTCTGGATTCCCCCATCCGTTATGATTTCGACAAACAAAACTTCAAGATAATACTTGCTGTACGCGAAGATTATCTAGCCGATCTTTCAGACCTCAATAAACAATTCCATACGATTATGGATAATCGCCTTAGGCTGCAACAAATGTCAGGAGAAAAGGCGCGAAATGTTATGAAGAAGGCGGGCGGGCACTTGTTGGAGGAGGGCCTGGCTGACCGTATTATTGCATTTATCTCACGTGCCGTCCATGACTCTGAAATAAGTACTACACAAACTATGACGATTGATTCTTACCAATTGGAACCTGCGCTGTTAAGCCTGGTATGTCGAGAGCTTAATAATAAACGGTTATCACTGGAAATGCCCAGGATTACGGCAGACCTTCTCACTGATTCGTGCAGTCAGATATTGGAGGACTTTTACGAACGAAGTCTTGCAGATCTGGGAGCGCAGGTGCAAACGTTTATAGAGGAAAGGCTCCTGACGAATTCCGGTTATCGCAGCACGGCTGCCCTTGAGGATGCCATTCAAGTTAATGGTATCAACCAGAAAACTGTAGACATGTTAGTAGATCGTCGTTTATTGCGATATGAATATCGTTTTGGTGCCAGATATATAGAACTTATTCACGACAGCTTGACAGATATTGTAAGAGATCATCGCGATCAAAGGCGCCAGAGAGAAGCGTTACAAGAAGAAACACAGCGCAGGTTTGAAATGAAGAAGCGGTTGCGTAGGTTATGGATTGTAATTGTGATATTTATGGTACTCACAGTAGGGTCTTCCATTGGCGGTTATTTTGGCATAGCAGGACAAAAAAAAGCAAGAAAGACAGAGCTAAAAACGAAAGATGCCTTTGATTTGACATATAAGTTTAATCGTGGGATCCGTACTACCATGACAATTTACAAAACAATATATTCTGAGAATACTGCGGTAAATATAATTCTACAAAAATTCAGGCTGGACTTGTGTGAAATCTTGAAAGTATTGATAACACTTAATCCAGAGAATACTAATTTGCAACTGGATTTAAAGGCAAGCTATGATGGTATCGGAAATTTCCTTTTGGCTGAGGGGAAACGGGTAGAATCGCTTGAATTCTACTGGAAATCTCTGTCCATAATAAAAGAACTATCAGCTGCAGATCCAGATAATACAGAATGGCAACATCGTTTGACGAAGAGTTATAATCTCATCAGTAAAATTCTTATGGCAGATGGAAGATATGTTGAAACTCTTAAAATCTACCGAAAGTCCCTAGCTATATTAAAGAAACTCACAGCTTTAGATCCAGAGAATTTTGATTGGCAACGGGATATGCTAGAGTGCTACATTCGAGAAGGTGATATACTCATGGCCTCAGGGATGCTTACTGAATCCCTAGAATCTTATAAGTTGTGTAATCGATTACTCAATACGCTGTTGTACAGAGAGCCTAATGACAGCACGCTCCAAATGTGTTTGGCAAAAAGTAAGGAAAGAATAGGAAGTATACTTTTAACCGAAGAGAAGAGATCAGAAGCACTGGAATATTACCAAGATGCTCTGGCAATATTGAAACCTCTAGTAAAATTTGTACCAGTAGGTAGCGTACTTCTAAATCTAAATCAAAGTAAGGGATTGAATACACAGCAATATTTTCAAGATAACCTGACAATACCATTATCTTTCGTAAATATTGACCCAAATAATGCTGCTAAAAAGCAACTGCTTGCAACCATTTATAATAGAATTGGAGATGTATTATTTTCAGAGGGTAGACATGATAAATCGTTGGTTATGTACCAGAAAAGTCTTAATAACAAGAGAAACACATCCAAGCAACTCTCGGATGATCTCGGTTGGAAGCGTGATTTATCCATAAGCTATAGCAAGATGACTAAGGTATTACAGGCTAACGAAAATTGGGAAGAGGCAGGAATATATTCTCAGAAAGTATTAAGTACGTTAGAACAGTTGGCAAGACACGACATAGAGCATGCAGGGTGGTTGTGGGATTGGACGATGACTAGTATCAAGTTTCAGGACTTTCTGTATGCATTAGAAAGCTCGCTTGCTACAGCACCTGATAATCCCCTTCTCTGGAATCTCAAGGGGAAGGTTTTGCAAACGCTCCTAAAGAATGACCAAGCCATCGCAGCATTCACAAAGGCGATTAAACTCGGTTATTCAAATAGCGCATCTCAACCGAAACAGCTTGAGCTTTACCTCCTAAATCGCGCACGAATTTACCATAGACAAGGTCATATAGAAAATGCACGTTCAGACCTGGAAGATGCAATCAAACAAAACCCCAATATTCATGTCCCAAAAGATTTAGAGGGCATGTTGAGTTCTGGAATGAACAATCAATCAATTGAAACTACTAAGCATCCTACTGACTAATATATTGTGGTATCTGATGAGCTAAATTATTCTAAAAGCTTAAAGACTATTATAAAAATCACTGCATGGTCTTCCAGACCGCTCAAAGTCATATTTCGCCCTTTCTTGTAATCCAATGACCCAATTTGCAAATCCTGAACGGTAAAAATCATCTTCCGTCTGCGGTAAACCTAAATTTAAAAGATTTGATGCACAGGTTTTGGCTTGATCATCTCTACCGGATTTCAAAAGGCAAAGAATATTATCAAAATGGTATTGGTGATTATTCGGGGCTTTTTCTATAAGCACTCCAAATTTATCTATTGCATCCTCATGCCTGCCTACATGCCAATATATTGTGGCCAGACGGTGGTGCAATTCATGTGAATCAGAAAATCGTTCATAAAATTGTTCAAGTACACTTACCGCTTCTTTCTCTCTTTGCAGATCATACAGTACACATGCAAGGTTAATAACATCACCAGATTCTACTGCTTTCTCTTCAACAAGATTACTCAATATTTCAAATGCCTCTTCAAGTCGACCGATAGATGCCAACGCATAAGCCTTGATCCTTTCTGCCTTTATTTCATCCTCGTGAACTAGTTTTTCACCTTTATCCAAAATCTTTATCAAGTTCTCTATCGGTTGTAATTTATTGGCCAGTCTGTTATTGATAAGCACTCCACCGGCAGCAGCAGCATCACCAGTATCTATTTCCAGGGCTTTCTGATAATAACAGGCAGCTTCTTCATAACAATGCTGCTGTTGCTTAACATAACCCAGGATACCGAAGACATTCTCATCGCAGGACGGATGATTTAAAAGCCATCTAGCCAAATCCTGTACTTCAGTCCATTTCCCCATGGCCATTAAGCAGACGGCCTTTACGACAAATGGGTAATAAAAATGCTTTTCGGGGAATTCATATGTACAGATAGAGATGAAATAATCAATAGCCTTTTCTGCCGACGAGTAGTCTCCAACTTCATATTCAGAGGTAAAGTCAATCAAAGCCTTTTGTAACCGTTTATTGATGTTATTGGTCCTATCTTCATGAATTGGAACCAATGTGCCTAATTCTTCTTGAAATCTATCCATAAAAGGTAATCGCTGGTCCTCGCTTATAAAAGGCACATAGGCTAAATTCATATCCTGACATATGCGCTGAATTGCGTATTCAAGACTGGACTTGATTGCAAAATCAACCTCATAATATCGAAGTGATCTTAAGTAAATATAAGGTGGACTACAGGACTGGTCGAAAGAGAAATCTTTCTCGACTAAAGGTATGACTTTCAGTCGTCTTTTTTCTTGCAGATCAAGCGCATGTTCGACTTCGATACGGGTGTATTCTGATTTATGGTAGTTGTAAGTAAGCAATGGAATGAAAAGCTCGCAATTGTCAATTCGTTTTGTCAGGAAAGGAGTGATCCTCTCTCCACCCGGAATTTCTTCACCTTCAGCAGAATAGTCCCAAATCTTTAAAGGTTGGGCTGACAGCCTGGCAAAAACCCGTCGTGTTAAATAAGTATCCTTGCCCGCGAAACTGACAAATGTATCAATGCTTGATTTCATTTTGACCCTCCGGTGGTATCATGACAGTAGGTGTTCTGACTGTCGGCCAAATACTTACATCGGCAATTGATGCGACAAAATTGCTATATCGTGTTTTGTCTTGTTCTTTTACATATCTGAAAAATGCTGAATACCGCATGGCCGTTGTTAATGCGCGATACACCTCAGGATTTCCACCTTCCAATGAACGCATCAGATCACTTAATTCCCTACTGAAACTATCCATATTAACTAGATGCCCGTTATTATCCACAAAAGCATTGAGCCCTGCTGTATCTTCCATCGCACGTTCAGCATATTTAATTTGGATTTTTTCGAAAACAGGTTTTAGCGTTTCTTCTGTTATCATAATCCCGTTTGCTGCCATACCTTCAGCGGTACTCTTTATTTCTGATACCATTTCGGTTGTGTAATTGGATAAGTATTGTTGAAGATATTCCATTGTAATCTCATCTAATTTCTTGTTTAATTTCCAGCAGTCCCACAGTGGGTAGCCGTTCAGCATCAATTGTTCACTTTTGTTTTGACGAGATTTTATGTCAAATACAATGTCTTGTTCATAATCATTTATAACATATGAGTGGACTCTTCCTTCTCTATATGTATCGTCAATTGATTTTTTAGCAATTAGATTTTTGGTCGGATTAGGATTGTATTCGCCTGTACCAAGAAGATAGCCATTATTGTCAGATTTCGGCAAATTAATGCTTGCGGGATGGAAAGCCAGAATATCAGCTTGAAAAAGGCGAAGGCCAAGCAGTGTGTTCTCAATTGCAGGGTGGTAATTCATGATTTTTGCTCCCTTTTTCAGCCATTCATAGTTTCTTTCTTCATTAACAAGCTCTCCAAAGAGAGTAAAAATGGCATGCTGATCTTCATTTGCAAAACGAGCAATAGGTATCATCACCCAATCGGCAACAGGCGCTACGACCGTATTTTTTTCTCCAGCACCGTTTCTGACTGTTACAAGGAGCCTTTCACCGTCAACTCTTTGCCTGTCATATTTAAGTCCAATCACTTCAAGATTGCCTTTAGGTTTTGCAATCCCTCCAAACGCCACACCACCGACCCCGGAAACGAAACCGAATGAACTTCGTCCTTTTGAAAGATGCATTAGGTTGTTTAAGGCTTTTGCTGGTGTATACGCAAATGTAAATCCTGCCAATTGCAGACCGGCAATTGATAGTGATGGGATTATAAACAGTAAGAGAATGAGTAATGAAATTGATTTGTGTAGACGAATCTTTTCAAAAAAAGACCTCTTCATGACACCTCCTTCAGTTTGTAATTATAATGTAATAATATCATTATTTTCTGTAAATATCCTCTCTAAAAACTACTAAAACCTGGGGAGAATTTATCGTGTCTGGCCTGGTTTCCACTTTGTATATAATTCTCTGCATTGCCAAGTCCTAATAATAGCCATTCCGGTTTATATCCTGAGTATGTAGTAAGAAGTCGCGTCGATTTCTGCTTCAGTATCTTGATATTTGCTTTGGATACGTTTGTCTTGATTTCGGCAATAACAATTATTTTTTTCATATCATTGATAGCAACCAGATCAATCTCATTCTGATTGCCTCTTTCCCAATATGAACCGATACGATTATATTTTCCTGTATCAGCAAAGAGGTCATGAAAGAACTTTTCCAATATTCTTCCGCTATAACTAGCATAATCCCGTCTAATCAGATCCTTAACATAATCAAAGTTTGCTGTTTCTATGGCGGAACGGTTGCGATATATAAATCGAAACCATAAACTTAAGAAGTTGTCGGTAATTCTGTATTTTTGCAAACGCGTATTCGGTTTTGCGTCTATAGGCTTATGTCTTGAGATAATGGAATAGTCCTTTTCCAGTCGGTCAAGATATCCTCCAATATTTCGCTCAAGAATAGATTCAATTTCAGCCCTTGCTGTTTTTCCTACTGAAATAAGCTCAAGGATTGAAAAATATGTCCCATATTCCTTCCCAAATTCTTCTATAAGCAGGGATTTCCCTTCGTTTAGAAAAGGAGAGTTTTCTTCAAGCACAAGACCCAGGATGCCATCATATGAGAAAGCTCCATTTGTGGTCAATATATCGATGTATTTAGGCTTCCCACCTGTAAAGACATAATAATCGAACAATGTTTTTACATCATTAATTCCGTAATCACGTAAGATTGTCTTGATGGTCTTTATCTTAAATGGTTTAACAAAAAAGAGCCTGTCTGCTCTTCCAAATAATGGTTCTTTTGCATTCTGAAATATTTTGTACATTAATGAGTAAACAGAACCTATGAAAATCAAATTAAGCTTACATCCGTTTTTGTTCAAATCCCACAAATGCTGTATTTCAGAATAAACTGATGGGTTTATGTAATAAAACTCTTGAAACTCATCAATAATTAGGGTAAATCGCTTTTTTTTAGATATTTCCAGCGCCACCGCAAAAACATCCTTAAATGTACGAATATCTCCAATAACAGGAGTATCAAACGATTTCTTAATTTCAGCAAGATATTCCATACACAGCAGATGTTCTGATTTCTTAGACACAAAGAGGTATATAAACTTATGGTTCCTGGCAAACTCAAGAGAAAGCAGAGTCTTTCCAACACGTCTGCTCCCTGTGAGGACAGTCATCTTTGCACCTTTATCAGCTTGCTGAAAAAGTATTTTGAGCAAATCCAGTTCATTTTCTCGATTATAAAATTTCATATAGTAACCCCTGTTACAGTAACCCGAATTATTATATTCCGTTATCCCGAAAAATCAACCAGAAACCTTTTTTACTCCTGACACTCTATCTTCATCAGCTCTTCTGCTTCATTGATGACCGAGGAGAGAGCAATGTTAAATTCGTCTGCGGTATTCTCCTTCCAGTGTTTCCGGGCAGCTCTGGCATCGTCGCTTAGAAGGCGTTGAAAATATAGCAGCTTGGACTTGAGGATGTTTATGCTGTCAAATGTAGACTGGCTGTGAAAGAGAAGTGGATGTATGCACAGCATATCCAGCTCATCCAGTCTTAACCTCAACTGTGAACTGTCTAATGAAACATTTTTTATATCTGTGTATGTGCGGTTGACAATTGCCTTCGTCAAGCGTTCAGTGGCATTAACAACCTCCAGTACGCGTCTCAGATGGCGCAGGCAATCAGCACTTCTTACGCTATCAGTCTTTTGTGAAAGAGAATGCGTTTCTTTCTCCGGTATAGTGGAAAATCCCAGATGGTTGAACGTCGCTTTGAGGTGTTTCAGCCCAAGTACATTTTCGCTAAAGAACAGACTATACATGTTTGAGAGAACAGTCTTGAGATCTCTGACATTCCCTGGACAATTGTATTTCTTCAGTTGTTCAATAACCTCGCTTGATAAACGCTTATTCTGTTCGTTAATCATAGACTTCCAAATGCTTTCTACGATAGCAGGTATATCTTCGGGGTGATCTCTCAGTGCAAACGTGTGAATCAAGAACCCCCGGAGACGGTAGTACAGGTCTTCTCTGAAGAGGCCTGCCTGTACCATGGAAAACAGGTTGTTGTTTGTGGCGGCAATTATCCGTGCCTTGACATTTACGTCTTCCAGTCCACCTAATGGCCTTATTTCCCCTTCCTGTAAAGCCCTGAGAATCTTTACCTGTTGATTCAGCGACAGCTCTCCAATTTCATCAAGAAACAGCGTCCCGCTTCCGGCCTCTTCCCACAGGCCTTTTTTATCTTTAGTAGCCCCTGTGAAAGAGCCCTTTTTATATCCAAAAAGTTCAAGTTCAAGCAGTGTATCCGGCAGCCCTCCGCAGTTAACGGCAACAAATTTTTCTGAATGTCTATTGCTGTTTCGATAAATCTCCCGAGCGACAACTTCCTTTCCGGTTCCTGATTCGCCAAGGATAAGAACATGGTGACTGTTTTTTGCGGCACAAAGAATCATCTGACGGATGTACATTGCCTCCAGAGAGCTTCCAATAAAGGTTTCTTCAAGCTCTTTGGGCACAGGTACAATCTTCATCAGATCCATTAAGGAACAGGGAATTGAATCATTCCTGACCTTTCTTTTATCTTCAGTTGATTGAGAGTATTCAGGTACAGCGTCTTGACGTTTACACACCGAAGGTTCGTCCAGGGAACGCCATATATCTTCAAATACATTATCGTCAGCACCCAGTATATAATAATTATTGTCGTCTTTCGCCTGTGAGATAAAATTTCTGACGCTACTAACCAGGCGGGCAGCCACAGCATATTTAGTTTCAAGTATCGGTATCACGTTTTTACGACCCAATAATATCCTTGATAGCTCTACTGTTTTCTGTTGTATATCACAATCAATGACTCCTTTCCTGGATTTGAAGTGGCTCAGTTTGCATGAGCTTACGACGTATACAACCGGAGGTGGTGTATTCTTATCTTTAATCGATGCCTTAAATTCGTTGTTGCTGCCATTTCTTAATACGGTTTTGACAGGCGGAACTTCATTTTCGTAAGAAATGTATTTTATTGCTTCAATATCCATTTTCTTGAGTATGTCTGTTTGGTTTAGATATATAGTATGTGCCATAAACAGACACCAGGACGCAAATTGTTTCTTTGCGGCCTGGTGTCTGGTGAAAACCCTCCTATACCATATGAGGGGCAGTCTGAGTCTGTGGTGCAAAATGCGAAACATAACATATAATACATAGTTGTCAAGGAAATTTATCGGACAATTATCGGATACAATAAGGTGGCATGCCGTCTTCAAAAAGTAGCCAGTCACTTTTTTTTGTTCTAATGTTGAGTTGCCTTTCTGATATTGTCTCATAACTCAATTATCAGCCGTCATCGTTATTTAGAACTGATTATCAGGGAAGTGTAAACTATTATCAGCCTGGTTGATATGCAGATACCAGTCTTGATGGCACGTCGGTTGCTATTACACTCTCTTGTTCTCATTCATCAATTTAATTCAACTGAAATTTTTAAGACGGAAAGGAGTAGTTAACAATGGACGAACATTCAATTCCCCTTCATGAGGGAGAGCCTATTATTGATTCAAAGCCCAGGCAAGCGTTCCGTGTGGATACGGAGGAGATCATCTTCAGCATCAAACAGCAGTATTCTGACCGTACTTACCTCTTCCGCGAACTGGGGCAGAATTCGGCTGACGCGTCAGCTTCAAAAATTGACGTAACCTATCGTTATGAAGATGGAGTGATGATAAGTGAATTCAGGGATAATGGCTGTGGGATGACAGAAGAGGTTATAGACAAATACTATCTTATGCTTTTCTCGTCGTCAAAGGAGGACAACCCAAAGGCGGTAGGCTATTTCTCTCTGGGACGCCTTAGCGCCTTCTGTTATGATAATATTGTAAAGCTGGAGATATTGACTATGGCTGACGGCCATCCCGGATACCGCCTTGAGATCAACAGTGATTTCTCCCTGCGTAAATTCGAAGTAGATCCGGACAGTATGGAAGAGGTTCTTGGTCATCATCACGGGACCCTCGTCAGACTAAGCGTAAGATTTGATACTATTGAAGAATTCCATGAAGAGGTAAAAAAAATTAATGCGACAATAAAGAGCGAATTGGCCTGGATTGAAGCAGACCTGCGCATACAGGAGTTTAAAGAAGTTGCTCAAGATGGCAATGAGGAGAGCTTTGAAACCAATGTTGTTAACAAGAAGATGGAGGTACCAGGTGAGTATACTATGAACAAGAAATGTCGACTGAAATCAGGAGAGGAGCTTTCTCTCTCTCTTGGGCTTTCAACCTCTGAGTCCAGCGACATCTCCTCCATAACCATGTGTAAGGGGAAAATACCTATAGTTCGTCCGGGTTCCCTTCCCTGGCTAGATGATTGTGAACCTTTTTCTATAGACGGCATAAAGATTATAATGGACTCATATGATTTCAAGGTGAATATTGGAAGGAACCATATTTACCATACTGAATTTTACGAGACAGTTATTCCAAAGATATTTGATAAGCTGATCCTGAATGAATATGTCCTGAAACTGGCAAGAATATACAAATACAAGGTGACCTCTGCGGTAAAGCATAAGGCATATTTCAACCTCATGCACTCTGATACTGATAAGGCTATCCTGAACCTTATCGTAGATATTCTTTATCAATCGAGCAAGCATGGTTTTACTGTGCCGGACGAGCTGTACCGGGTGCCATTTATCCCCGGCTATAACAGTATTGACTACTATTCAATTGAGGATCTGAATAATGAGACTGGAAAAATATATTACTCTTCAAAAAACAGAAATTCCGCAATGTATGCTAGAGATTACGATGAGGAAAAACCGGAAATAGTCTGTATCGCTTTATCAGAAATGCCATGGAGGCTAAAGGATTACTTAAAGAGTAGATTTGCCCTTGAGGAGCTAGCAGAACCTTTTGTGGTGAGGGATGAAGGCAAAGGAAGGCAGGAAATTGCCACAGACCAGGTAAATAATTTATTAATGAAACGTAAAAGGCAGACATATCTTTTTGCAAGGTTTTCAGGATCGCCTGCACATTGTAACACTACCGTTGGTGATTTCAGATCGCTGGATGGCAAAAAAGAGGATAAAAAGACCAGATCGGCATACCTCAAAAATCCGAACAGGGTGTGTATAAATTATAATAGTGATTACGTTAAGGATCTGATTAATCTTTCATCAATAGAAAAAGGTATTTATGCGAAACTGGCAGGCCACCTACTCCTTCGTGAAATACTGTTCACGAAAGGACTGGATTATAATGTGTTGCAGAGGGAGAACCTGTTGACCTCTGATATTACAACTCGTTTTGGTTCCAAATTTAATGAAGACAACCTTAAGGATGACACAAATATTGCACTTAACGAGATGATTGCTCTCCTGGAGGAACTTAACTTTGATATTGATATTGATTTAGATTGAAATTTTGTGAAAGGAGGTACCATATGAGTTGTGAAAGACTGTTGATGGAGAGGAAGTTCGCTTTTAAGAGTAATGATGAAAAAGCATTTAAAAAGCTGTCAGGCTTTCAATTTGAAAGCCCTGAGCACGGGATAGTATATGAGCCCCTGGCGAATTGCTTTGACGTTCAACAGAGCGAGGCTCCGGTAGAGATTACCCTCAAGAAAAGAGGAGACGCGCATGTGCTCACATTTAAAGACAACGGTCCCGGGCTGATAATTAGTAATCTGCTTTCACTCCATTTTATTGGAAGGAGCTCTAAAAGAGATGATCTTGAGCATAATATCGGAAGATTTGGTTTTGGGCTGGTTGGCTCCTTCCATCCTGAGCTTGAACTGATTAATGTACAGATAAAGGCCAGAGTATGCGGAGAAAATACCATTATTACATATAATTTTAATAATAACAAAGGTATACCTGGTTGGTTTATGAGTGAGTATGAAAATGACATAGAGGGCATGGAAATTTCATATTTTCTCAAACCACACGTTGTGCCACGGATAAGGAGAGAACTTAAGGATTTTTTAAGACAGACGGTGATACCAGTGAAATATAATAATCGCATATACAAGCTCAAGCCTGAAACACTGGCAAAGGAGACTGACACCTTATCAGTGATTAAAGACAAGGACGGGCTGGAGGTTTATTATTTTCTGCATGACGGTTATGGCGATTACGTTGATAACAATACCGATGATATGATCATGTATCTCAGAGGAATGCCTGTAGAAAAGGATGATATGACAAAGATATTTTATGGTTACTCTCCAGGTGCAAAACTTCCTCAGAATTTGTGCGGAGAACCTTTTGATTACAATGGTTCGTGTATTGTATTGGCGACAAAAGGTGAGCCCACCGTTGGTAGAGACAAGTTGGTACGTAACGCCGATTTTAACAAGAATAGAAAGGCCGTTATGACCGCGCGTGCAGATGCTATCCTGAACAAGCTCAAGACTTGCAGCGGTAGAAAGAGTCTGACACGGATGGCGATTGCTAATATCTATACACTAAAGAACAAACTGAAGTCTTATCTTTCAGATAATGAGGTCTTGCCTATTGAGGATGAATACCTGGTGCCGCTACTGGAACACCTGGCTGACATGCAGCTTTTCCCAGCCTTTAACAGAGGCGAGGCACTGACACTCAGGGAAATCTATCTGGCATCACCACCGGGCAATGTTTTCTTATACGCGAACAGCATTGAAGGATCTACTGTTTTTCAAGGCTACCATAAGTGTCCGTTTGTATTAGTGGATCTCTCATATGAAAATGATTTCATATTTGGATATCATAAGCTCAGTAGAATAAGCTCAATAGTCTCAAATGTATGCAATGGAGAATTTATAGACTTGGAAGAGCTTGTATTGAATACTGATAAGCAGAATGAACTTATAAGGAAAGGTGTTCTTGAAAAAGAATCTTACAGCGCCAGGGATGTGGAAATAGATTCTAATGCCAGAGTATTCTTTGAAAATCTTCAAGACTTGCTCAACAAATCATGGTTCAAAAGAGCCCTCAGTGATTACTACCCTCCCAGAAAGATCGTGTTGGCGGCTGTTACAATGGAGCATAAAGACAAGTCTCATCGAATAAATGGAGAATTTATAGCCTGCGTACTTAATAATAGAAACACAGATGCCTTGAAGATAGGCATTAACCTGCAATCTAATACGATAAGGACGTTGATAAATGATAGCGTAAGCGGGCACATAGCCTTTCTCCCAATATTATGCCATGAATTATCACACAGAAAGATTAATATATCTTATGGCAACGAAGATCTTGTGTCCCATAATACTAATTTCTACTTCGACAGGATTCGTCTGGAAGATAAAGTATTGCAGAAATGTGTCTCCTATCTGCTAGGGAAGGATGATGTTGCTGATTCTACTGATGACATGTCCAATGATTTTGATGTTGTGATTCTATAATGGCGTTTGAGAATTAATTAGATCCAACCTTGAAGTCAGATGACGGATGTCAGAAACCTTATTTGCAGCCGCAGGTTTCCTGCTCGACTTGTCATTCAGGCGGGCAGGAAGCCTGCGATTAGTCAGGCAGTCAGAGATCAGGAGTCGATGGTTGAGTGGGCCTTTAAGTTTGGGTGTTTAATCTTGATTTCCGGGTTTGGCCTGAGCTATACTTGGATTAAATATCATAAACCAACAGCTGCGCTGGTGGCCCTGGCTTTGTTCTGCTGTTATTTGACACGTATTTGGAATTGAAGAAGCAATTTAGTAAACAATTATGCTGACTTAAATAGATTATCTACTGACATATTTATTTGTATTTATAACATTTCCAAAAAGGATTTAAAATGAGAACAGTAAAAAGAATACTCTTTCTAGCATTTTGTCTAGGTGTGTGTGCAACAGGTCCTTATGCCTTTGGGAAATGTATTGAAGGTGACTGTGAAAATGGTTTTGGTACTCGAATGTTTGACGACGGTGTAAAGTATGTTGGACAGTTTAAGGATGGCATGTTTAACGGAGAAGGGTCTTTTATCCATCCTGATGGCTCCAGTTATGTTGGAACATTTAAAAATAATAGGGAAGATGGAAAAGGAGTTTGTAGATATCAGGATGGAACTAAAATTGAGTGTAGTTGGAAAGATGGTAAGGAGGATGGCGTCTGGATCGCAAATTCACCAAA
This sequence comes from Candidatus Scalindua sp., assembly GCA_021777035.1. Classification (GTDB taxonomy): domain Bacteria; phylum Planctomycetota; class Brocadiia; order Brocadiales; family Scalinduaceae; genus Scalindua. The sequence goes on from JAIQZR010000010.1 coordinate 41,482, forward strand.
TGGAGCTAAATATGTTGGACAGGTAAAGAATTTCAAGAAGCATGGTAAAGGCACACTTATCTGCAAGGATGGTCTTAAATATGTAGGAGAGTTTAAGGATGACAGAGAAGACGGGCATGGAATATATACTTTACCTGGCGGAACTACATACGAAGGATTAATGAAAGATGGGAAACAATACGGTGATTGGAGTATAACGTACCCCGGCGGTAGCAAATATATTGGACATGTAAAGAGTTTCAAAAGGCACGGGAAAGGCACGCTTATCCAGAAGGATGGTGCTAAATATGTAGGAGAGTTTAAGGATGACATGTTTAACGGAGAAGGGTCTTTGTCCCACCCTAAAGGCTCCAGTTATGTTGGAACATTTAAAAATAATAGGAAAGAAGGAAAAGGAGTTTATAGATATCAGGATGGAACTAAAATTGAGTGTAGTTGGAAAGATGGTAAGGAGGATGGCGTCTGGATCGCAAATTCACCAAATGGAGCTAAATATGTAGGAGAGTTTAAGGATGACAGAGAAGTGGGGCATGGGATATTTACCTTAACTGACGGAACCACATACGAAGGATTAATGAAAGATGGGAAACAATACGGTGATTGGAGTATAACATTCCCTGATGGCAGCAAATATTTTGGACAGATAAAAGATTACCATATAAACGGAAAGGGGACTTTACGCACAAAGGATGGAAGAAAGTACATCGGGACATGGGAAAATGGCATGCTATATGGGGAGGGTATTCTTGAAGTACGAGGGGAATGGTCTTATCATGGGACTTTTTTTGATAGTTTACAAAATGGCTATGGAGTACTAACCAAATCAAATGGTCAAAGGTATATTGGAGAATGGAGAAGTGGTAAACTCATTACTCCCTTGAAAAAGTTGAATTAGTATCTCTAATATAAAAAAGGTGGATTCACTTCCCGCCTAACAAACTGGCGGACAGGCGTTTAATCCCCGGACAAAAGACGCCGAGGACTTTCCACCCTGCCTCGCACCACGTTTGCTCACTTGTAGGGTGGATTAAGGCCAGGGGCCGAATCCACCTATACACGGGTAGCACGCTTGATTTGCAAAAAAATGGGAACGCACTCCTTTTAATAAGTTTAAATAGAATGGAAATTTCAGTATATTGAAAATCTTGTTTTATCAGGAAAGGATTTAATAATAATGTTTAAGCATTCAACTCTGTCTGCCTTTATTTTCAGTATAATAATATTTCCGGTACCATGCTTATGCTTTTCTCCGTGGGTACTGGCAACCGTCTTACAGGAGGAGGAAGAGAATTATATCGTAAGTGAACATAGTAAAAATGTGCAGTTTAAGTTGAAGTGGAAAACCAGGATTGGTTTAACCTCTTACAGGACTACTCTGGCATATGCTGATGGTAATCTCTTTGTTCCATCTAATGGCCATTTTACCGGATCGATTAATGATAATTTTGATTGCGACACGGGATAAATATCTCTATTGTTACGAAACCAATTCAGAAGGAGAGGTGATCTGGGGGCAATTCAGGGGTGATAATTTTAATAGAGGTGAAAATATCACTAATTCTCAGCATTAAGATAGAAGTGAGTCAACGGGCAAAAAGTACTTAAATACTGATCAAGACTAGTATATTGTGAAATAAGGAGTATTGATATATGGATAATAACACCGTTTCAAATAGGATTCTTATCTATCTGTTTTATAGAAAACTCAAATATGTATTCATTGTATTCTGTTTATATGCCATTTTTATACAGGACACTAATGGCTCTATGACTGTATGGCATTCGTATAATTCGCCCAGGTTTACTGTAGATTGGCGACTCAATGTACCATCGTCAGAATACATTGATGATGAAACCCTGATTAAGAAACATGTTGACCCAGTGATGCCGTATATTCATGCATTAGAAAAATCTCTGGAGGACTCGCCGGTAACGTATAATGACATAAGGATAAGATTCCTGATAGAATGTCAGTGTTTTGGCAAGATTTACTACAACCTGGACGGAGATAGTATATATAAGTTTTCGGTTCCATGCGAATCTGAAACAGTTGGTGAAGCGATAAAAGCATTGGCGCTTAAGGTCTTCAATGTTGAGATTGGGCCGGTCTTAGTTATTGAGTCCTATAACACACAAGTCCAATCTACAGGAGATGATGAAATAGAAGAGATTGATATAGATAAATTTGTAAGAATGCTAAGAAAAAAAGCTGCCATGATTAATGTAGAGTATGATGAAAAAGAGGAGATAGAAGAGAATGACGCAATAGACATAAACACTTTAATAGAGAGGAGAAAAGAGCAAAGTGAGCAAAGTTATGGTAGTGGGCTGAGCAACCAGACGAATAGAGGTCTTAGCAATATGTTTGAGAGGTACTTTGAGGTAGCGATAGTACAGGATGGAAACAAAATCCCTATAAAAGACCACAGTGTCGAATTAAATAAAAACCCCTTTTCTATAATATTAAAATTTTTCAAACCGGATGATGTACTGATAAATGCAACATTTGATCCTACTGTCTATGACAAGGTAAGTGATGGAGATTCTTTAGATGAAATTTTTTCATTTGGCGGTACATTTGCTGAAAAACTCTTTAATGAGGATGAGAATATCTATATAACAGAAGACGGAAACTCTAACTGCTGGTTTTATGATAATGACGAATATCATAAGTTCAGTTCAGTAACCAGGAATGATGAAGCGATAATATGCAATAAAAGGATAAAAAGTATTTGTCTGGAAAAGGCCATACGGGTTAAGATTGAGGACGTAAAGGAGGATGCTCTCTACCTGGTATTTGCAAAAACTGGTGGTTATGTTAAAGATGCATTAGGATACGACTCTACGTACAAGATAATACAAAGCGAATATTTGAAAATAGTTTTTAAATAGTCCATCTTTGATCTAACAGGTATGGATTGGATACAGATTAATAAGGTAGATAGTTATATCCTGAAATCTGAAGACAGAAGATAATCGGATTCATTAATACCTTACGAGGAATAGGTGTAGATCAGCTTGGAGTAAGGGTAGAGATCTATTTGTAATGCTATATTGAACCATAAATGTCCTAAATGGGAGAATATCAAATGAAAAAAAGAGTGTCAACAGCACTGTCTCTGCTTATGCTGCTTGTTTTGTATGTATGTACCAATGTCCTCGCAACTCAGGCCCCATCAACATGGAAAAGGGAAATGCTTATAGGTGACAACAGAGAGTACTACTTCACATACTTAATAAAGAGAGATCATCCACCTAACTATTACTATTTCTCTGACTATATGTATCTGTGTAAATATACTATTAAAGACCAAGAATTAAAGGATGAAATATTGATTGCCTCTGTGTTTTATGAAAACGAGGCTGCACACGATAACTGGGTGCGCAGGGATACTGCCGAGCAGTCCATCAATCTTGGAGAGTATTTAGTAGAAAACAGGGTGAGCTACGCATTCCCTCTTGAATACACGAGTTATCATAAGTTGGGTATCGATAAAACCGGCATATTTATACAAGAGGGCGATGTTAAGACTATCATACTTAATGCAAAAGAAATTACAAAAAACATTCAGATGTCCTGGGATGCGCGCATTATAGCCGAGTATGTACCTGGTCGGTTAACCGAAAATGATGCGCTTTACTACGTAGTAGTTGAATCAGGAAGTGATTGTATAGATACCGATTTTTCACATAGAATTGTTGTTATAACAAAAGAGATGATGAGAAATGCAAGATTACGAAGGGACAATTCTGCAAACCTACGAACGCTTATACCTGTCGATGGCAATCTGTATATTGAGAGCATTTATAATGTGGACTTAAACGGTGACGGCAAAGAAGAGGTTGTTATTTATAGTTATACAAATGAGACATCCGATAGCATCGACCAGCCAGACTGTTTTATAGACGTGATAGGAGAAGATGAGAACAATAACAGGCATAATATCCTTCACAAAGAACTTGGGTTATCAAACTATCTAATAGAGTTTGTTAAATTATGTGAAGAGGGGCATAAGCAGATTCTTTTAACACAAACTCAGGGTTCTGGTGGGTATCTGGACTACATATTGATCGGATATGGAAGTAATAAACGGAAGCCGGAAATCCTCCTGTCTGAATCAAGCCGGTTTAAAGGGGACATTACTATAAAAGATGGGATACTATTAATTAGTGATGGGGGAAGATTGAGCTCTTATAAATGGGACGGTACGGATTTCATTCAAGGGCAGGTAGATTTAGAGCCATTGCTGGGAACTGGTTCAGCTATTGTCAATTATTGGACTAAAGACAGCAAGATTATGTCAGATGCCGTTGGGAACACAATAAAGATTAAGAAAGGCGTGACATTAAACATAATCAGAAATGTTGCTAGAGGTGATGACCTTGATTATTCGGTCCGTGTAATGCATAGCAGTATTGGTATACTTCAATCAGTTGCAGATTCTATTTTCCCCTCCTTTGTGGCAAAAAGGTCAGGGCAGACCACGGTCTCTATTGTATCCGGTTATGACTGGCAGAACAGCCTGGAATTGAAGGTAATAGTGGAATGATTCTATCTGACAAGGATCAATCTAAGATAGATATTATAGTCTCTAAATTTGGTGGTTCGTCTTCAGCTACAAGTCAAAAAATCAAACAGATAAAAGAAATTTTAAGGCTCGACGAACGGCGCAGAATTATAGTCCTTTCAGCCCCTGGCAGAACAGCGAACATTAGTACTAAGACCACGGACATTCTTGTTGAAATTAGTACAAAAATATGTGAGGGCAATGATCCATCTGATGGAATTAAGAAGGTAAAGAAAAGATATTTAGAAATATATGAACCCCTGGGATTAAGTGAAAAATCTATTATGGATGTGTGCTCAGTAATTGATAAGAGGATATGTGCAGATAAAAAGAATCGTGCAATGTTTCGTGATGGAGTGGTCTCTTTGGGAGAAGAGCTCAATGCATATCTCTTTGCGGAGTATCTGAATACAGCAGGGATCATTTCACGTTATATTTCTCCTGAAAAAGTCGGTCTAATAGTAACCTCAGATTATGGAGATGCACAGCCGCTGCATGAAGCATATGAAAACATGAAGGAGCTTATAAAACTATGCCGGGATTCTATAATCGTATTCCCCGGGTTCTTTGGTACTACATCAACAGGCCAAATAGCCACTTTCTCAAGAGGAGGCTCCGATCTTACGGGAGCAATTTTGTCAGCATCAGTAGGTGCTGTAGAATATGAAAACTTCACAGATGTTGACGGAATATTTCCTGTAGCACCCCATATTGCAGAGGCTGAGAGAATACCTTGCCTTACATACAGAGAGCTTCGTGAGCTTGCTTACATGGGATTTCACGCTTTCCAGTCCGAGTCAATGATTCCGGTCATGAGGAGTAAGATTCCTATTCGTGTAAGAAATACTAACAATATAGGTAATGAAGGTACGCTTGTGACATCAGAGCGAACTCCCACGCAGGATGTAGTTGGTATTGCAAGTCGTGGAGATTTCTTATGCATAAGTATTCAAAAGTTTCAGATGAATCGCGTGAAAGGATTTGGGAGAGAGCTGCTTTCAATTTTGTATGAGCATGGTATCTCATATGAGCATTGCCCGAGTTGTATTGATTCCATTTCTTTGATCATTGGTCAGAATCAACTATCATCAAAAACTATCCTGACGAGTATAATTAACGATATCAAAGAAAAACTGGATCCGGATGAGATTAGGACTGAATTCAATATTTCATTGGTTGCAATGGTAGGTGAAGGACTTTTTCATAAAGTTGGTGCTCTTGCAAGGGCTACCAGAGCCCTTGCAGAATCAGGCATTAATATCAAAATGGTGAATCAGGGCAGTTCAGAGATTTCTGTGATATTTGGAATAGATTCAAGATTTGAAGAAGTAGCAGTCAAATCTCTATACAAAGAATTCTTCTATAATGATGAATAAAGGTTCCTGTAATGAGAAACACAAATCTTCATGATATAAAATACCCGACAATTGCCCCATCAATACTCTCGGCAGATTTCTGTAACCTGGAGCAGGCGGTGGTACAGGCATCAGCAGGGGGAGCATAATACATACACGTCGATGTAATGGACGGACATTTTGTACCAAATATTTCTATCGGACAGCCAGTAGTGAAATCAATTCGAGGCAAAACTGATCTAATCCTGGATGTACACCTTATGATAGAAAATCCGGAATTGTATCTGGAAGACTTTGCTAATGCAGGAGCCATTAAGCAGATGTTATTGCCTTTACACAAATAGGTCTTTAACCAATTACGTTTACAGCATTTTCTTAATCTCCAATTCTCCTTTGTGGATTATGTCTCCTATTATTACTCCTCCTCCTTTCTCTGCTTTTAATTGTTTGTACTTTTCTATAAACTCTTCCTGACTCAGCTTGTAACACACTGCTACCAGTAGGTCCAGAAAAAAGAATATTTTTTTTGAAAACTAAATCCGTTTGACTATACATGGAAATTATCCACCGATTCACGATCCTTGACACTCTTAGATTTTTCTGTAATAATCACAGTTATGATAAAAGAGATGATTGGTATAATAGCAGAGGGTAATGACCTTTCCTTTGAAGAGAGTAAGGTAGCAATGAGGGAAATAATGGAAGGTATCGCAACAGAGGTACAGATCGGTTCTTTTATTACCGCATTACGAATGAAGGGTGAAACGGTAGATGAAATTGCCGGTTGTGTAAGTGTTATGAGGGAGAAGGCAACTCATATCAATGTTGGCAGTAGTGTCGTTGTAGACACCTGTGGTACCGGTGGAGATTCAAAAAACACATTTAACATATCGACATGCGCCGCATTTGTTGTCGCAGGTTCGGGACTCAAGGTCGCAAAACATGGTAATAAGGCTTCTTCGAGTCATTGCGGAAGCGCTGATGTGCTTAAGTTATTAGGGGTCAATGTTGATGCCAATACAGAAGTTGTCGAAGAGTGCATTCAGACAGCGAATATAGGATTTCTTATGGCGCCGCTTTTACATAGTTCGATGAAACATGCCGTGGGGCCAAGGCGCGAAATAGGAATAAAAACTATATTTAATATTTTAGGGCCATTAACAAATCCTGCAAGGGCAACAAGACAGGTTATAGGCGTATATGATGCTAAGTTAACTGATATAGTGGCAAAGGTACTGAAAAAGCTTAATACCGAACATGCATTTGTGGTATATGGCTATGATGGTATGGATGAAATCACTACAACTGACAAAACAAAAGTGTGTGAATTAAAAGATGGAAATATTAAGAGTTATTTTATTACACACGATAGCGTCGGTATTCCAAAGGCTAAGATTAATGATTTCATTGTAAAGACACCGGAGGAGAGCGCAAGTGCTATAAATGCAGTATTGGATGGGACAGCCGGTCCAAAACGAGATATTGTCCTGTTAAACGCATCTGCTGCAATTGTTGCCGGAGGAGGTGCTGACAACTTGAGGGACGGAGTACAGATCGCGGCTGAATCAGTTGACTCAGGGAGAGCCAGGGACTCCTTAAGGAAGTTGATTGAACTGACACATGGCAGATGAGACACAACTGATTTATTTTAATGCATAGGAAATTCTAATTTAATATTTTGTAGTAACAGATGGAGAATAGAAGCTGTGCATTCAGAATACCAAAATGGTTTAACAGCTTCTCCAGTCACCATACTCTTTGAGTGAAACCCTTAACCCACTCTTAAGGAGTGAGTATTTTCCGAAATCATCCATATTGCTGAGGGCTTGTAGATCGAAAACAGGCCCATCTTTACAAACCATTTGTCCGTTGCAGACACATTGACCGCAGATTCCTATACCGCACTTCATGTATCTTTCCAGTGACGCTTCAAATTGTATACTATGCTTTCTGCAGAATTCAAATACTTTGGCCATCATAATTTCCGGTCCGCATGTATAGATGATATCGTATTTGTGTTTATTATGAAGTGCCTCCAGGGCGTCTGTCGGGTACCCTTTAATGCCTTCGCTTCCATCGTCTGTAAAGAGTGTAATATCCTTGTAACGGTTTTTGAAAAACAGTGAGGTGCCGGTGGACGCCCCCATGAGTACTGTAGGATTGTTGTCACTTAGCCTTTCAATAAGAACAGTCACAGACGCCATTCCGCAGCCTCCTCCTATCACACAAACGCTTCCATTTCCGTTCTTAATATTATCAGGAATACTATATCCGTGACCAAATGGACCTCTAATGCCAAGCTGCTCTCCCGGTTCCATTTTGTGGAGGAGTTTTGTGTATTTGCCTCTTTCAAGAACCGTGATACCAAAGAAATCATCATTCAGGTACGACACCGCAAAAGGTTTTTCATCAAAACCAGGTAGCCAGACCATAATAAATTGTCCGGGGGTGTAATCAAGCTTATGCTTGAACAGAAAGGATTTTGTCCCAACAGACTCATCAATGACCTTGTCGATCTTCATCATTACCGGTTGATCAAATGAAGAAAATTTATTCATGGGCTATTCCTATCATTTCATGTATGGAATTGTAGTTGTTTTCAGACATCCATGTTTCCATTTCCCGGCATATTTTACTGAAGACATCTATTCCCCGTTCGTATATTCCTGTACCAACACCAATAGCGGTTGCACCGGCCATGATCATTTCAATGGCATGACGACCTGTCGAGATCCCTCCCGTGCCGATAATAGGGATTTTGACAGATTCATATACATCATATACACATCGTGTTGCAACAGGCCTCAGGGCCTGGCCTGAAACACCTCCAACTTTAAATGAGAGTACTGGTTTACGTGCTTCAATGTTTATTATCATACCAGGGCCTAGCGTATTTACAGCTGTTATAGCATCTGCACCAGCGTTCTCGGCTGCTTTAGCTAAGTTTCCTATTTCCGGTATGTTAGGTGATAGCTTGACAAATATAGGAAGCTTGCTGGCTTTTCTGACAGCAGAAACAATCTTTTCTGTGCTTTCGGGTGTTCCCTGGCCGGCCAATAGTCCGAATCCAGGTGTATGGGGGCACGAAAGTGGGAGTTCAATAGCCGAAAATTCATTAGTTGATAGTTTGTCCACAACTCTCACGAAGTCGTCCGGTCTTGTGCCGATAATGCTCGCAATTACCGGTATTGGTATTTCATTCAAGTTTGAAAATTCCCTGGCTGTCTCTTCTGCACCGGGGTTTGAGTATCCGACAGCATTTAACATGCCTCCTTCAAATGGGATGACAGTCGGGTTTTTGTGTCCTTCTCTTGCTTCAAAGCTAACTGACTTAATGGTAGCGGCCCCAACTCCATTGTCTGCAACCCGTTTTAGCAGGGATTTGGATGTTCCGAGAAATCCTGATGGTAGAACAGTTGGGTTTGACATTTTAATACCGCACAGGTCAGTATTTAGGTTTGGTGTAGTCATTTTTTTAGACAGGATTTACAGAATAAGTTAGAAGTAGCAGAAAACCTTATAGCCAAGGACAAAGGAGTATACCAAAAGGTAAGAATTTGTTGAAGGTATATTTTGAATGTTCTTAAATATTGACTTTTAATGAGAAATATGTATTTATATTCATATGATCACATTTCTAGGATATCTGTTACTTATATTTGTAATATCGGCTATTGGTGGCCTGTTTCCTCTGGTTAGAGGCTGGTCCAAGAACAATATCAGACTGATAGTAAGTTTTGGTGTGGGAGTATTGTTCGGTAGTTGCTTTTTTTTTATGCTACCGGAAATTACACAACCTCTCGGCAGCAGTGTCGGCATACCAATATTGATCGGCTTTTTTATTATTTATATACTCGAAAAGTTTGTAATGGTACACTCCTGTGAAGAGGACGTATGTGATGTCCACTCAATAGGACTCTCCGCATTTTTAGGTATTTCATTTCATAGTTTAATAGAAGGCATGTCAATGGGTGCCGGATTTCTTATGAAGGATATTGGTATAATAATATTTCTGGCAATTATCGTTCACAAATTTCCTTCCGCTCTGTCTCTTACTGGTATTCTTCTGCATGGGGGATACAAAAAAGCAGGTATTATAAAACTGGTTTTAATCTTTTCATTGACCACTCCTATAGGCGCTCTCATATCTTTTTTTATTTTCAAAAACCTGCATGAGAACGTTCTTGCCTGGGCAATTGGTATATCTTCCGGTACTTTTTTATATATTGCCAGCAGCGATCTTTTGCCATTTGTTCATCAGCACCATCCTCGGAAATTCTATAATCTATTTAGCCTGGCATTAGGCTTGTCTTTAATGTGGCTTGGGAAATATTTTATTTAGTTACTTTTCTATTAAATATACCAGCATGGAATTAATTAAATTGTTTTTTTGTGGTATTTGGGAGATATTTCAGCTCCTGGCACCATTCATGTTAATAGGGTTGCTGTTGGCAGGGATGCTTCATGTTTTTATTCCGCGATATATGATCCAGCGTCTTATGGGTGGAAAAGGATTGTTAAGTGTCATCACATCTGCGGCTATTGGTATTCCACTTCCTATATGTAGCTGTGCTGTAGTTCCTGTCTCTATTGAACTTCGTCGTAAAGGCGCCAGCAAGCCATCAATAATGTCATTTCTGATTACTACTCCTGAGTCCGGAACTGATTCGATTCTGATTACATGGGGGCTATTGGGGCCGTTTATGGCAATTGCCCGGCCAATAGCCAGTTTCTTTTCTGCACTGTTGGCAGGCCTTTTTGCTATTGGCCTGCTCAAGGATAGTGATAAAAATGATGTTGGAGAAAAAGAAGATTCTGGTTGTCACGACCATGGAGAGGAGTGTTTTGGTGATGAGCGTTGTGTGGGAATAGTTCAGAGTTTTAAACGGATATGGAGTTATGCCTTTAAAAAAATGGCAGATGAAATTGTTTTTTCATTGTTAGTTGGACTATTGGTAGCGGGCTTGATCATTGTTGCTTTCCCTGATAATCTTGCAATGTATGGACTATCAAAAGGTATACTACCCATGTTGATTATGCTGGCAGCAAGTGTTCCTCTTTATATGTGTGCATCTGCCAGTACACCTCTTGCAGCGGCTCTCATAGTTAAGGGAATTAGTCCAGGTGCAGCTATGGTTTTTCTTTTAGCAGGCCCGGCGACTAATGTTACCACTATTGTCATGTTGACCAGGCAATTTGGCGGTAGGTTTGTCAGGATTTATCTGTCATGCATTGTAACAGGATCTCTCATATCCGGTTATGTTTTCGACTATCTGTTGGTTCTTTCCGGAATACAGATTGTACCGACTATGAGCATGGATAGTCATTCAATCATTGGTACTTTCCAGTGGGTTTCTGCGCTACTACTTATTGCTCTCATGCTCTGGCGTTTTTGGAATGGCGCTGCCAGGACGGGTTTAAAAGATTTGTATAATAATACCTTTGTGTTGTTTAGAAGAAAACGTGTTTCCAAAACATAAAATGACTGACAAAGGAGAAGTCAGGAGGGGTGAAATTGGGTTTTAATCCAGATGTCAGTGGTTTTTTTACCGCAGGAAGAACAGGATTTTGATTTGCATGAGTGAGGTATTTTCTTTTTGGCCTTTCTGTTGGAATCCATTGCTTTCTTAAATATTTTTTTTCATAAACGATCCTGTTATAGGTTTCTGAAATTGCGTCCAGGTGCACATTTATATTTGTAATGTTTATCTGTAAAATTAAATCTAAATGTTAAGAATATTTTATAAATACAAGTAGTACCAATATGATAATGTCCTTTGATGTCATAATGCTCTCCTGAAAATACAGGTATTATAGCTACCTTTCTATAGGACATTTCTAAATTGGCTCGACATTTTTTTATTAATTGATTGACTACGGCTACTCAATGTGGTAATTACCTAAAATTAGTGTGGCAGTATAGCCGCTAAAGAGTATGCTTCACGATTAAAATGCAGGCTGCTTTTTATATGGCGTTGGAGAGCTATAAGATTATAACTTTAACTTTCTTAAAAACTAAACTGTTAATATGGTCTTACATTAAAAAAAGAGATAGTACCAGATAGCGTAAAAAACGTAATATTTGAACCAGGATGGTACATATTAAATAATAATGAAAATTATTAGAACCTACATGAAAGTAGACATACGAAAACATAGCCTTACTGGCGGAAATATCATATAAAATGTTTCCACCGGTAAGGCTTTTTTTATTTTGTAGAGTGAGTAGTTTTCTTAACGAGAAGCCTTTCGAAAAAGAGTTTTGAACCTTTCGTTGTTAAGAACTATGCAGTTGAACGATGCCATACTGGCTCTTCATACTTCTTTCAGTCCAATACCGTGCGTATAGTACTGATTTTAGACAGATATAAGTTTTGGTGTCGATTCAATCTGAATTCTGTAAATGGTATCAGTACTAATACAATAACTTTCTAGCAAAATCTATGGGAGAAACTAATGAGTCCACAGTCAAGGGATCCTAATAAACCAAAACCAATAGTTGGAATAATGATTGTTTCAGGTGTCGTTTCAATCGAAGATGCTGATCAAGGTATCCCAGGACTAGCTGTTGAAGTACTCCACATTGGAAGGGCACCGATACGACTTGTCTCAACGGTGACTGGCACAGGAGGTAAATTCAGTGCTGCCATCGCTGAGGATCAGATCAAGAAGAAAAAGCTTTCTCTTCAGAGTTTGAACATTCAGCTCGTGATATTAGCTCCGGAACGACCGAAGCTGGTACGTGCAGATAGGGTTCTTTTTGAGTCGGAAGTGAGGGGGAGAGCTGCTCTTCGAGAAGTTTTCCTGGTAGAAGTGTCAGGCGACCTTATGGTTTCCAAAGGTCTAAAGCGAGCGGTAGATAGTGCCCGCCCGCTTGCCGAGCGTAGAGCTAAGGCCTTATCTGAGAACTCTAAAGCAACACGGATCGTATCGGAAGCGGCAAACAAACTCGCCGTGTCAGAAATTAGCAAAGCGACAGAGTATCGTCGTTTTTTCAGTGATGTTGTTGCTCCGAAAGTGCGTAAGGAACTTTCAGGCGTCTCTGAGAGTGAACGTACAAATCCCAGATTTGTAGCTGATAATAAGGAGATTCTTCCCAGCTCTGCCAAGGCGCAGCATGACGAACTTGTAAAACTGGTCGAGGATGAAAAAGTCGGAGAGAATGCCACTACCAGGAAGGTTAGGCGTAAAACCCGTATACAACTCGACGCAGATATTATCAATCGTCTTGCCTTAGCCAATCCGGAAATAGTAAATCCGGATAGTGGTACTCCCGTAAGCGTTACGCAAGAAGAGCTAGAAGCTGCACTCGGAGAGCCCCTGGATAAGCCAACATCGGTCCAACGATCCGGAGCACTCTCTGACCCATGTCGAAAATTCCTTCCGGGAGAAGAGTGCCTTAATAAGGGTGAGGACAGTACTTCAGGCACTGGTGATGAGGATGATGAGGATGCGGGTGGAGATGTTGCCGGTGAAAATGTAGCATTTGATTCCGGTGTGGCTATTGCTGCCTTGATGGATCCACAAACTGCACCAGAACAGAAAGTCAGTTTCAATAACGAGGATGCCAAGTTTGAAGGCAAACTTAGTACTACTGAAGATATCAAGACGGCACTTGGAGGAATAACACTGACACCAGGCCCGGCTGATGTTCCATCGTTCCATGACTTTTCATCTCTTCAGCTTGCGTTCGAGTCAGTATGGCAGGAGGCTATAGACGATCGAATTCTGGAGGACGTTGAATCGGCATACGACAGGATTGTGGAGAACGGTCTTGAACAATTCGACTATCTTCGAGATCAGCTCACCAAGACTAGTATGACGCTAGTCCATTTCATTGGTGGCCTTTTCTCAGGGCACAGTTCAACGGTAAATGTTGTTCCTGATAATGTTGCAGCTAACATACGCATCAGCATGGAGGAATATACAGCACTCCATCCCAGTACTCGTGGTCACCTCGATAGTCTGGGAAAGGATCTTAATGATGCACGAGATGATCTTATAGCCGCACTTGAACCAGAAACACCACCAGATGATGAACCTCCTTCAGGCGGTGGCGGTGGAGGAAGATGGCTTCCTTCTTGGGTTCCAGGTCCCATCGAAGAGGCAATCACAGAAGTAGTTACCGTTGGAATTAAAGCGGGTACGCATCCAATTACATTACCATTTGACCTTGCGATGACTCCAAGTAAATTACTAACTAATCTCTTGCTTGGACAATCCACCAGTAGACCTCAGCTCAACCCTACTGCAATTTGGCTCCTTGAAAAGATTCGTATCTACGAAGCGGAGGCCGACAGAATTGTCAGTCACGCCAGGCAGATATTAATTGATAGAGAACGCGGTCGCACCTTTCGGCCAAGCCATGAAATCATCACTCGATTACGCAATGCCCGGTCAAGCTCTTATCCGTTCAGGCATTTTGCGGCAAGTAGCACACAGAGATCGGTAAATTTCGGTCTAATGGTTACCTACAGACAGCTCTGGACACCGGTTTCATATCAGGTTGGCGATCTCGTATCAACTATTCCGCTTGGTCCTAACGAAACGAGAAAGTATTCAAAGAAAGAGGTACAGAAGCGACGACGGTTGGAGAAGGAGCTCGAATCCAATCAATCCAATAGCAAGTTCGATACTGAAACGAAGTCTCGTGCTGAGGCAGAGATCCTTGCAAAGGCGACAGGAAAAACAAGTTTTGGCCACAATTCGAAAGGAAACTTTGAATACGGTATTGAGGGGGGAATGAAAGCAAGCGGTGAAAGCACGACGTCATTTAAAACGGATGCCGAACGTCACTCGCAGGATGTAAAGAAAAATATGCGCGAGTCAGTAGTCAAGGCAGCAGAAGAACGCAAGAGAGAAACCAAAATGGAGGTTGAAACCGAGGAGACCTTCGAGTCGGAGTTCACAGAATCCGGAGAGCTCAAGAACCCGAATGACGAGATTACCTGTACTTTTTTGCTCTATGAGTTACAGCGGCGATACCGTATTAATGAGAAGATGCACAGGTTGCAATCAGTAGTTCTTGTCGCACAGGAAATGCCGAAAGCGAGTGAGATAGACCCGGTATGGCTTATCCAGCACGACTGGATACTCAATAGAGTCCTCCTCGACGACTCCTTTAAGCCTGCGCTCACATACGTGTCGACGACATTGGTGAGCGAACAAGAGATTCTCAATCACATGAGACGCGCTCTGCTTGACCAGCAAGCGCTTGTTGAACAAATTAAGGAAGATCTTGCAGATCGTCGTTCTTCAGCCGGTCTCAGATATGCCGCACTTGAAAGACAGATTGAGAGGTCGGCACAGGATGCCGGGGACAGTGGAGGAATTTTGGATAAGGTCTCAGACATTGTAAGTGGAGGCGGCCTACTTGGAGGGATCCTGGGAGGTGGAGACGAAGGTGAGGACAATTCAGCAAAGATCCGGGAGGACGCGGCAAGAGACGCGTGGGAACGTGAACATAAGGAAGAGCAGGCATTCCGTAACCGTCTAGGAAGTGCGCAATCTACTCTCGCCACAATGCGTAATGATTTTAATAAGAAGCTGAGTAAGCATCTAGCTGAAGTCACACAAGTAGAACGGCTTGCCACACATATCTACCAGAACATCATGCACTACATGCAGGCAATCTGGTCTCATGAACCGGATGATCAACGTTTCCTGCGGCTCCGTGATGTCCCGATACCGAATCTCAGACCGCATAAGCCCAGACGCAACTATTCACTTCCAGCTAATATCACAAATGCCATTACTTTAGATCCTGACCGTATTGTCGGTATCGATACAGAATTTGGTATGGCAGAGATTCCTCCTCAACCGGAGGATATTCCAACACTGCCTCTCGCGCAGGTAGGAGATCTCAGCAACCCTCTCGGCTTTATGGGAAACTACATTATCCTTCCGATGTATGAAACCAACGCGCTCACCGACTTCATGATGGATCCATACGTCGTCTACGCCGAGGGAGAATATGGTATCAACGATCCTGACCCTGCCGGGAACAGATCACTAAAGGAGTTCTCAGACTACGTCTGCTGTCTCAAGAAAACGCTGCCAGCAGAAAGCTTTGAGGAACTGGCACCTACACTGCGAAACACACTTAGAAAACTACTTCAGCGATCAGTGCGAGAGAACGAAGAGATCATTGTTGGTACCGGCAATCTCTACATCGAAGCACTGCCTGGAGCCCACTCTATCATGGAACAGTTCAAGCATCTACATCGCCAGATTGATGTTAAAGCCGCCCAGGAAGAGTTACGAACTACTGCGATCGATAATATTCGACGAGCACAGAGGATACTAAATACGAACCTTGAAGACCCGGACATTGAGGCAAAGTATGTGTTCGAAGGCGGCGGTAGTGCTACAGTTGTGCCCCCAGTTCCGGACGACGGAAGTTAGCAGTCACGTAAACGACCTCTCTGTTTGTTGAATTGCAGCCATCTATATATTCAGTGCTAGAAAGTTTAAGTTATTCCTCTGTGCTATTAACGTAAAAAAAGTACTTGCTGACATTGATTGAAAAATGACATAGATGACACTCACTTAGCATGAGTCTAGCATTAGATAACGACTAATCCAAGCATTGCCTGATACTGTGCTAATGTTTCATTTAGTCAGGAACTCAAGTAGCCTAAATAATTATGTTCGATACATTTTTTTGAAATAACTTGTAATAAAATGTGGAGGCACTTCAACGATCACAAAGTAACATGCTTTGCTTGTTATTAGAATTATGTACCAATCACGGGGTTAAACTTATTTCATAAAAGAAATTCTAAATGAGTGAAAATGATAGTAATAACCAAGTAGTGACTCGTCCCACCTCAAGTGTAACTCCTAAAACTGCTGATTCTAAAAAAGTCTTTCCAAAAGGAAGTAGAGGCACAGGAAATTCAAATCCTGATGAAAGACAAGATCGAGCAACGTCTCGTCCAGATCCCAGTGTCAAACCTAATGCTGCAGGTTTAGGAATAAAACCTAATTCTATTTCTGGGCACAGAGGTGTGCCTACTCCAGTGAGCTATGTGTTCGATATTACGATTACTCCTGCTATGGAAAAAGCCGATGACAATATGGCAAGGCATCTTTTGGCGATTAGATTAATATTTCCACAGGAAGAGCGCAAGAAACTCCAAGATATAGTTAATAAACGTCACTTGAGTGGGTTTAAGGCAAAATTCAAACAAACAGATCTAGGGAAAACTATTACTTACACAATACCCAAGTCGATTTACAACATGTTCCCTTATCCCAAACTACAGCCAAAACGTTCCATTGGTGTAGACTATAAAATTGAGAAAATACTCTTGGAAGTGTTGCGAGAGTATGATGAAGCATTACAAACTTTGCAAAAAGATAAAGAGCGAATAATAGAATTAAAATTGAAAAACATTGTAAAAAGTTTAAAGATTTACAAATTTAATAATTCTAACAATATTAGAGTACTGCGTGACCTCATGATTGAGGTCACCATGAAGCTGAATGCACTAGATAATGAAGCGATGATAAATCTAAGGGATGGTGACAGTGTGAATTTTAGAGACCGCACTTATATATTCACGCCTGTAAAAGCTATCGAGGATTTGGGTCTTTTTTCGAAAAAATTGGATATGTATGTCAAAAAAACACAATCACGGGTAGAAAAACATACCGCGATCAATTTGAATTTTAAATCCAGTAAAGATAAGTTACAAGAATTGGAAGAGGGTTATAGAAAATATCACAGCATTGAAGAAAAGAAGTCTGAGCTGGAAATCTGTAGAGCTCACGCACGATATAACTATGATGATGGGCTGGGAAAACGTATCCCAAGTCTAAGAAATATCGATGATCCTACCACAGGAAAAAAAGAGGAAGAAATAAAGCAACTAACCAATGAGCTTGAAAACTATTTGGCAAGAAATACTATTAAATCCATAAAGGACTTTGAGGCATTGATTGATAGTTTCATAAATAATTTCAAAAAGGCAACTCATCAATTAGTCTTAGCTATTTTGAGTAAACAAATCCGGTTGCTCGATTCTGAATTTAGACAACGAAAATTGGAGCCTGAATATTTTAAGAATTTATATACTGTATTAAACGACCTACAAAACAATAAAAGTGCGGAAAAGCACTTTCCAATCATTCAGTACAGTCAATATGATGTTTTCAGTTTACAAGCTGAGATTGCATCTGATAAGTCCATTTCTAAAACGAATAAAGAAGGAGTGTTTTCATCCATACTGACACGTGATATCGCTGATATACTATTAAACCAAAAGGAAGCATGGAAAATTCTCAATGATAAGAAAAAAGGCTCCAGTTTAATTTGGGACTTGGATGCACTTCTTCAAAGAGCTTACCTTGAATTTGAAATGGAAGGAAATTCTATTCATCGACAAATAATCAGAACATATCTAAGCAAAAAGGCAAGAGAAAATCTTTTTGGAACATTAATTTGGACTGCCGTCATTTTGGCTCTGTCCGTCATTCCAGGAGTGGGTTGGGTTGGTTTAGGAGCTGCTGCGGTGGTTACTGGAAAAGGGTTACATGATTTGTATTTTGATATCAAGGATAACGAGATTGGGGAAATTATGAAAAAAGCTGGTTTACGATCTGAGATGCCCTCCGATTGGTGGATTTTTATTTCTGTCGTAGGTGTATTTGGTGACATGAAAGCATTCACCAATATCGCAAAGAAGATAGCCGGCAGTGAGTATAAATTTCTTAATCAGATAGAAGAAGCACGGAAAGCGGGCAAATTAGATCAGGAGCTATCACTAGAAAAATATTCTGATTTGGAAGACATCGCCAAAAAATTGCTTGTCAGAAATTCTGTTATTAAAGATGACCTTAAGCGCATAAAAAAAGACCTTGTGCAGGCTTGGAATAATGCCCTAAAAGCAACTGGCTCCCTTGGAGCTGGATCATTTGACGAAGAGCTTGTGATACAACTTTCTAAAGTAGCATACCATCTCATCGAAATGGGGTACAAGACATCTGATATTTTTATTATGGAAGTTAGAATATTTTTAAAAAAGAAACTTACTGTTGACAATAAGTTACAACTAGATGAGATCTTTGATGCGGCCAAGAACAAGCAACGCAAGGCAGGAAAAATACTGGCGGCCGGTGCTAAAGTAGAACTTACTCCTGAATCCAGAAAATGGCTGATTGATATTGGAGAGTCAGCAGAAAAAATAGAAAGACAACTCCTTCATCACAAAACTAGCAGTGATATTATTGAAGCTATAAATGCTTTTGGAGGTCAAAAAAATGCTCTTGGTGAGGAGATATTAAATAATTTTGACCAGGTTGTAAAAAGCTGGTTCGCAAAAGGTAATCAACAGAAAGGTGCCCGCTTTGTTATGCGCTTCAGCTTAAATCTCCTTAAATATCACAAGGTTGATGACATTGTCTTTGAAGTGGCATCAACTAAAAAAATTATAAAAGGTACCCGAATTATTGATATTATGGTGCCCGGTATCAGATATGAACTCAAGTCAGTAAAAGAAGTCAGAGCCTCGCTAGCACTCTGGAGTAAATCTAGACAAGTGGCCAGCCAATTTGAAAAGGATCTTGAGCTATGGATTGCTCAGGAAGGGATATTGAGTCCAAATAACTCTTTAAAATGGATTTTTGACAAAGCATCCCTTCCGGCAGGTTATGAAAAGAAAGAAGTGGTTTCAAGAATTCGAGAATTACTCGACGAAGGCATTTTTAGAAATCATCCTCAATTACAAGACATTAAAATTCTGATAGATGACATTGTTGATGTTTGGGAAATTTCTGGTAGAAAATAATATAGATAAATAGGGACAGCGAGATCGCGATTGCATTTTGTAGCGTGTTATACTAACACCTCTCTTATTATTCTAATCATCAGCTGAAATTCCATTTTGCCATTTCGTATATGTCCTTCAGTTTTTTCCTGTCTTCAGAACTATAGTTGGCTCGAATCCGCAGTGAACCATGCAATGTTGGCAACGGGGGTCTTTGTAGGGGACTAAGTCAATTTAATTTAAGATTCTAAACTAGGGGTGTTTTTTGTGATTGGTATAATACGACGTTCTAATTCTCCCCAGATTTTTCGTTTTGCCATTCTCAGGTCGTATTCTCCTTGAAGATTTAACCAAAATTGTGCTTCCACGTTAAAATAACGTTGAAACCTCAATGCGGTATCAACTGTTATGGAACGTTTACCATTTACAATTTCGCTAATTCTGTTTGGTGGAACTCCAATGTCCCTTGAGAGCTTATTAATACTGATACTCAATGGTTCCATAAAATCTTCCATAAGAATTTCACCTGGTGTTATCGGATCTAATATTTTATTTTTAACCATTTTTTCACCTCAATGATAATCGGTAATAGATACGTTATAGGCATGGCCATCCTTCCATTCAAAGCAGACCCTCCATTGTTTATTAATGTTGATGGCATATTGGCCTTTTCTGTTGCCTCTTAAAGTGTGTAATCTGTTGCCAGGGTTGAGCATTAATGCGTTTGTGCTTGGAGCCGCATTTAATACCATTAGTCGTTTTCTTGCTTGTCGCTCGAATGCCTGAAACCGTTTAACTCGATGGTCATTGAATAACGCTTCCGTATAGCGACAAGCAAAGGTTTTTATCATGAATTATACTATTACGCGAAACGTGATATGTCAAGCGGGAATTATATGTGTCAGCTGAAATTCCACTTTGCCATTTCGTATATATCCTTCAGGCTTTTCCCTGTCTCCAAGACAACTGTTGGCTCGAAGCCGCAATGAACCATGCAATTCTTGTAGCGGGGTTCTTTGTCAGTACTGTATTTATCTCAATCGGTGTTATCCATCAACTCTTTGAAGGTCTTATAATGTGCATCAGTGATCAGATAACAGGGGCCTTTCCACCTAATCTTGTTAATCTTACACTTGCTTTTAAAATCATCTTTCTTCATAATACATTCCTTACTTAATGGGTGATAGTTTTTGTTTTCTTAAAAATGTATTATAACAAATTACTATTGTCTCTTAAGTGGGTTTTAAGTCTTTTTATTAGCAAATACAAATCGCTCAATCTAGATAAGAGATAATTGAAATATATTGGATTTCAGAATAAATGCGCGTTATAGGGATAGATCCAGGCACAATGGTAACCGGTTTTGGAGTTGTTGATGATATCAGAGGCAAGTTGTCTTCAGTTGGCTATGGTACCATTGAGGGCAAAAGAAAGGATCCATTTCCGGACAGACTCAAAATCATGTTCGATGGATTGAGTAATGCTATCGAAGATTATAAGCCTGAACAGGTTGCATTAGAGAGTGCGTTTTATGGTAAAAACGTAAAATCCGCTATTAAGATCGGTGAAGCCAGAGGCGTTGCAATATTATGTGCGGCACTGGCAAAAATCCCTCTGTTTGAGTATGCTCCAACTGAAGTGAAGAGGGCTGTTGTCGGTGTAGGCAATGCTCAAAAAATGCAGGTAAGTAAAATGGTGAAGGTTATTTTGTCGTTATCTGAGGTACCTGAAAAGTACGATGCGACAGACGCACTGGCAATCGCCATATGCCATTGTCATAGAATGAAATTGACGGTTTAATCTTGACAGAGATGTTGTAGCAGTTATAATTTCGTGTTTGGATAATTTTTTCCAAATTGTTGTAATTCCTGTAAATTAAGCTATTAAGGAAAATATGGATCTGGCGGTAGCAGAAAATAATATAAAAAATTGTGAAATCGAAAGTATTTTAAATGAGGATGATTCTCCTTCTGATTTAAGCTTCAAAAAATATAAGATTATTGGCACGAAAGGTATTTCTATGGAAGAAGCAATTGGCAAATCCAGGGTCTTAATTGAGGCGTTACCTTATATTCAGTCTTTTAAGGATAAGATAGTCGTTGTAAAATTTGGCGGTAGCGCAATGGTAGACAAGGACACCTTTCAAAGTATACTTCAGGATATGGTATTTATGAAGTCTATAGGTATGAAACCGGTTATAGTCCATGGCGGCGGCCCATTCATAAGCAGTGAGATGGAAAAAAGAGGCAAAAAACCTCTTTTTATAAATGGGTATCGTGTTACAGATAAAGAGACGTTGGAAATTGCTATTGATGTACTTACCAATCAGATAGGCAGTTTGATAATAGACCAGATAAATAAAATGGGAGCAAAAGGTGTATGTGTATGGGGGGGGAACAACAGCCCAATAAAGGCCAAAAAGCTTGTCAGTAAGAGTAATGATGGATCTGATTCTGAAGATCTTGGGTATGTGGGTGAACTTACTGAGATAGAATGTGATAGTTTTATGAATTTATTTGAAGATGATCAAATACCGATAGTGTCTCCAATTGCCAAGGGTGTCGATGGGGAAAATTATAATGTAAATGCAGATAATGTGGCATCATTTGTGGCAGGTACTTTGAAGGCTGAAAAACTGGTTTTTATATCGGATACTCATGGAATTTCAACTGATCCGTCCGATCCGGAATCTTTTGCGTCAACATTGCATGAAGATGAAGTTAATATATTGATAAAGACCGGGGTAATTAGCGGCGGAATGCTCCCGAAAGCGAATGCATGTATTTCTGCCATGAGAGAGGGAGTAAAAAAAGCACATATTATTGACGGCCACATACCTCATTCGTTATTACTTGAGATCTTTACTGACAAGGGCATTGGGACCCAGATCATTGTTTAATATATAATTAAAACATTACCAGGTTAATATTCTTGATAATGTTGTATTCAAGTGTTTTTAAGAGTTGGCCTTTTTGATATTCACTCACTTCAGAAAGAGCATACAATTATTAAAGCATTCCATTTTTCTATTTCCTCTCATCGCTGGGAATCCGCATAAAGGAATCTAAATTATGAATAAAAGTAAAGTGTTAGAAAACTATGATAATTATGTAATTCCAAATTACTCTCGACACCCTTTTGTAATCGCCAGGGGTGAGGGGGTACATCTTTGGGATACAGACGGTAAACGTTACCTGGATCTTTTTTCCGGATGGGCAGTCAGCTCACTGGGACATTGCCATCCTGTGGTGACAAAGGCCATGCAGGAGCAGGCGGCTACTCTGGTGCATGTTCCAAATATTTTTTATTCTGAACCACAGGGACGCCTTGCTAAATATATTTCTGAAAATTCTTTTAATGGGCAATGTTTCTTTTGTAACAGTGGGGCGGAAGCAAACGAGGCAGCTATTAAATTAGCGAGGATCCACGGTTCTAAAAAAGGTAAATATAAAATTATCACGATGAAAGACTCGTTTCATGGAAGGACCCTTGCAACGGTAACCGCTACCGCTCAACCAAAGTACCATAGTGGCTTTGCCCCGCTTATTGAGGGCTTTACGTATGCATCGTTTAATAACCTGAAAGAAATTGAAAATATTATAGATGATAAGACGTGTGGTATTATGCTTGAGCCTATTCAGGGAGAGGGTGGGATTAATGTGGCAGATAAAGAATACATGGAAGGGTTAAGGAAAATTTGTGATGACAACGATATCCTCTTGATCCTTGATGAAGTTCAATGCGGAATGGGAAGGACAGGAAAGTATTTCGCCTACCAACATTATGACATAACACCTGATATAATGACGCTTGCTAAAGCACTGGGAAATGGTACTGCCGTGGGTGCCATGGAGACAACAAAAGAGATTGCTAAAAGTCTGGTACCGGGGAGCCATGCTTCAACTTTCGGAGGGAATCCTCTTGCCTGTGCGGCATCAACAGCAGTATTTGAAGTTATTGAGTCTGAAGGCTTGTTGGATAATGCAACAAAAATGGGTAATTACTCTTTTGAACAGATTAGGAATATGGCAAAAGAGTTTGATGTTATTAAAGAGGTTAGAGGTATAGGATTGATGATTGGTATCGAACTTAAAATCCCGGCGGCGGAGGTGGTAAAAAAATGTATGGACGAAGGATTGCTGTTGAACTGTACTCACGACAATGTCATAAGGATCATGCCGCAGCTAAATATTACAAAAGAGTATATAGATGAAGGTCTGGGGATATTAAAGAATATTTTAAAGTCTATTAATTAGTAGTTATAGGTGAAAATATGCGGTGTAAAAACCTGGTTTCAATTGCAGATCTTGAGCGTGAAGATATTGATGAGTTGTTTGCGCTAACGGCAGAAATGAAGGAGGCCGGTAAAAAAGATGCTACTGACATCTGCCTTGCCGGCAAAACTCTTGGGATGATATTTGAGAAAAGCTCTATGCGGACAAGAGTCTCCTTTGAGGTTGCAATGACACAAATGGGAGGACATGCAATATATCTGACCAAGCATGATATAAACCTAGGTGAACGTGAATCAATAAAAGACGTTTCAAAGGTTCTGTCTCGGTTTGTTGACTGTATTGCGATAAGGACTTATGATCATGAAACGGTTACCGCACTTGCCGAAAACTCCTCTGTACCTGTAATTAACGCGCTCTCTGACTATACTCACCCGTGTCAGGCGCTTACGGATTTATATACTATAAAAGAAAAGATAGGTAGTCTTGACAATGTTAAAGTAGCATATGTTGGTGATGGAAATAATGTTGCCAGGTCATTGGCCTATTTGTGTGCAAAGCTTAAAGTTTCGTATGCGGTTTCTTCTCCGGTAAATTATGAATTATCTGCAGAGTTTTTAGAGGCGCTTGAAAATAATGTGAATGGTAAGGACTCCTACATTAAACTAATTGGAGATCCAAGGGACGCAGTTAAAGATGCCGACATAATCTATACAGATACATGGATTAGCATGGGAGAAGAAGAAGAAGCCGAAACCAGACGTAAGGATTTTCAGGATTTCCAGGTTAATAGTGAATTGATCTCATATGCAAAAAATGGTGTTTTTGTCATGCATTGTCTGCCTGCTCATCGAGGTGAGGAGATTACGGATGATGTTATTGATGGAGTAAATTCAATTGTATATGATCAGGCAGAAAACAGGTTACACGTCCAGAAAGCGCTTTTAAAGCTTCTCATTAATAAGTAATCTTCGTTTTTATCAGCAGTGTCCGGTTAGGTGTTTGCGAGTACGGTTTTTTATGCCAGATCTGTCGGAAGATACGTAGGGCGAGGCTTTAGCCTTGCGCGTAATGTACGAAAGCAAACCTACCCGCCCGAACGTGCCAGTTCGGTACGGGCGGGTAGGTTTGCCCTACGTGCTACATGCAAAAACCTAACCGGACACTGCTGTGTTTTTATCAAAATAAAATTTTATTTAATGCGTAATACAGGCAACAAAGATAGAGGGACATAATATAATGCGAATAGATGGAAGGAAGTCGGATGAGATGCGTCCGGTATTAATAGAAAGAAATTATACAAAATTTGCACATGGATCTGTTCTCATAGCAGTTGGAAATACCAAGGTAATATGCACTGCTTTTATTGAAGATAGTGTACCTTCACATAAGAAAAATTCAGGAGAAGGTTGGATTACGGCAGAATATTCTTTGCTGCCTGGATCGACTCCAAGAAGGGTATCAAGGGAATCATCCAGAGGCAAGGTCGGTGGGCGTACTCATGAAATTCAAAGGCTGATAGGGCGCTCTATGAGGGCCATAGTTGATCTATCAGCAATAGGAGAAAGGACAATTTGGCTTGATTGTGATGTTATTCAAGCTGATGGGGGAACGCGTGTAGCATCTATTACAGGCGCATATGTTGCTTTGGCGGATGCAATCAGCTGGTTGAAGAACAAGGCTGATATCGCGGGAGAACCTCTTTTAGGTAGTGTAGCGGCAGTGAGTGTGGGCGTAGTGGATGGTGTGCCATTGCTGGACTTGTGTTATGAGGAGGACGTTTCTGCAGATGTCGATATGAATATCGTGCTGACGGGTGATGGAGAGTATATTGAGTTACAGGGTACTGCGGAAAAGCAGACGTTCTCAGAAGGAGAGCTTGCCCAAATGATAGGACAGGCAAAAAAGGGAATAGGCGAATTGACATTGATACAAAAGAAAGTTTTGATGGGCTAGTGTAATTATGATCAAGACAAAGGGAATCGTAATTGGAACCCAGAATAAAAACAAGAAAGAGGAGATCAGGAAAATCTTAAATGGGTTGTCGTTACCGTTACTGGATTTAGAAGATTTTGATAATGTGCCGGATATTGTTGAAGATGGCATTACTTTTGAGGAAAATGCGGCTAAAAAGGCACAGCAGCTTGCAATGTTTTGTAATACATCTGTTCTTGCAGATGATTCTGGGTTAGAGGTTGATGCACTGGATAAGCGGCCGGGTGTTTTTTCCTCAAGATATTGCGGTGAGAATACCGGTTATGAAGAGAAGTGTTTGAAATTGTTTGAGGAATTAGCGGGTGTTCCTTTAGGCAAGAGAACGGCAAGATTTCGTTGTGCAATTGCTCTGGCAGGGCCTGATAAGTTGCACTTCGTAGTGGAGGCTAGCTGTGAAGGCCTCATTTATACAGAACCTCTTGGTAGAAAAGGATTCGGGTATGACCCTGTGTTCTACATACCGAAATATAGAAAAACCATGGCTGAATTAGGGCCTGAAATAAAGAACCGGATTAGTCACAGGGCATTAGCTCTGAAGCTTTTCAAAGAGCGGTTGGAAAATTTTATAAAGGGAGAGTTGCATTGATTAGTAAGGTAATAGTATCTTTATTGTTTTTAGTTTCAATTTTTTGTTTAGGTTTCTCAAATGTATATGCTGATGATATAGATGCACTTGAGATATATGCTGAAAAATGTGCGTTATGCCATGGTGAAGACGGCAAGGGCACATCAGCAGGAATAGGCTTTGGAGTGAAGGATTTTACTGATAAAGAGTGGCAGGGTTCACGTACTGATGATGAGTTTGTAAACTCAATTACACATGGAAATCCTGACAATGATAATTATATTCCATTTGGAGATATGTTGTCAGAAGAAGAGATTACGGCAATGGTGCCTCATGTCAGAGCATTTGCTCACTAAACCGTATTCGATTTTTCACAGAGCTTATATGCTCTGTGAAAAATCGGAAACATTTTATATTAATAGTTCCTGCATGCACACACAGGGCACATAATCATTAACTGTAGTATTAAGAGGTTTTATTTGGATATCAATCGCATTCGTAATTTTTGTATAATTGCTCACATCGATCATGGTAAGTCTACACTTGCCGATTGCCTGCTAAAAACGGCAAAGGCAGTCAATATAAGAAAATTCCGTGATCAGTTACTAGATAATATGGATTTGGAAAGAGAGCGAGGTATTACCATAAAAGCAAGTGCGGTCTCTCTCAATTATGAAAAAAATGGAGAAGTATACTTTTTAAATTTGATAGATACACCAGGTCATGTTGATTTTAGTTATGAGGTATCACGTAGCCTCAGCGCCTGTGAGGGTGTATTGCTTCTGGTGGATGCAGCACAGGGGATTGAGGCACAGACGATAACGAACATGTATATGGCAATGGAGAAAAACCTTGAAATTATACCGGTTCTCAGCAAGATAGATATAAAATCTGCCAGGCCGGAGCAGGTAAGTGAAGAGATTGTCAGCATACTTGGTGAAACAGACGAAGAGATCATTGCCGTGAGTGCTAAAACAGGCCTTGGAATAGATGGGGTTTTTGATGCAATAATAACACGTATGCCACCACCAAAGGGTGATGCAAGCGCACCTTTACGGGCTCTGATCTTTGATTCTGTTTACGATGATTACCGTGGTGTAATAGTATATTTCAGGATTTTTGACGGTTCTGTAAAAGTAGGTGATAACATTTTGATGATGAAGACCAATAGGTCTTTCTTAATTAGCGATTTGGGTGTATTCAGGCCCGAAATGGTTTCAGTAAAAGAATTAAGCGCCGGAAGTGTTGGCTATTGTGTTGCAAGTATAAAATCGATACATGATGTCCATGTTGGTGATACAATAACATTAAAAGGGAACAGAACTACTGAGGCCCTACCTGGTTACCGTAAACCACTCCCAATGGTTTTTTGTGGATTGTACCCTACTGCTAACACAGATTTTATGCCTTTAAGAGATGCGATAGAGAGATTATGGCTTAACGATTCATCCTTTACCTTTGAACCTGAAACATCTCAGGCCCTGGGATTTGGTTTTAGATGTGGATTTCTCGGGCTTTTGCATATGGAAATTGTCCAGGAACGATTAGAAAGAGAGAGTAACGTAGGGTTGGTACAAACGGCCCCAACCGTGACATACGAAATATTAACTCATGATGGCAAGACAGTACATATTGACAATCCGGAAAAATTGCCTTCAGTTGGTTCCATAAAAGAGTTCAGAGAACCGGTAGTTGAAGCGAGAATTATTCTTCCATCTGAGTTTATAGGGGCAATTATGCAGTTGGTAGACGAAAAAAGGGCCACTTACAAGAGTACAGAATATATGGGTGAAAAGAGGGCGGTACTCACGTATGTAATGCCATTAGGAGAAATAATCTTTGATTTCTATGATAAACTAAAATCATTAACAAGGGGATTTGGTACCCTGGACTATGACCTTCTCGGTTACGTAGCTGATGATCTTGTAAAACTGGATGTACTTGTTGGAGGGCAGAAGGTGGACGCTCTATCGTGTATTGTTCATCGAAAGAAAGCTGATTATAAGGGGAGAAATCTGGTAAAAAATTTAAAGAAAGATATTGCACGACATATGTTTGAAATTCCCATTCAAGCGGCTATCGGAAGCCGAGTTATTGCGAGAGAAACAATTCGTGCAATGTCGAAAAATGTTACCGCAAAATGTTATGGCGGAGATGTAACCAGAAAACGAAAGCTCCTTGAGAAGCAGAAAGAAGGGAAAAAGAGGATGAAGAATGTCGGAAATGTAGAAATTCCACAAAGTGCATTTTTATCTGTACTGTCTATAGATGATTAATTAACGTTGATAGGTTTATATAGTTAGCAGTTTGAAAAAATATTATTAATAGGTATAACTGATTGTTTAACGGTGGATTTAATATGAACGAACCAGACTTGAAAAACAGTACTGAAAAAAAGAAGAGCAAAAAGGAAAAGGGGTTCTTTCGTGAAAATGTCGAATCCATTTTGATTGCAGTAGCATTGGCGTTTGTATTGAGGGTCTTTGTGGTGGAAGCGTTTAAAATACCTACAGGCTCAATGGCCCCAACTTTATTAGGCGTGCATAAAGATGTTAAATGTCCTAACTGTAGTTGGAAATTCAAAAGTAATCACAATATTAATTATGTAAGATGTTCA
Source organism: Candidatus Scalindua sp. (assembly GCA_021777035.1). Classification (GTDB taxonomy): domain Bacteria; phylum Planctomycetota; class Brocadiia; order Brocadiales; family Scalinduaceae; genus Scalindua. The sequence goes on from JAIQZR010000010.1 coordinate 70,583, forward strand.
AATTGTTATTATGAGATACGTATTTCTGGCAATGGGAATAGGGGGGGGAGCAGGATACTTGTAAACAAGTTCTCTTACGTTTTTGGTGAGCCCGGGAGATGGGATGTTGCCGTATTCAAATATCCGTTTGCAGATGTTGCATGTATATCATGTGGATTTTCTTCAAGTCAGTCAATGATCTGCGAAAAATGTACTAATACGTTGAAAACAGAGAATTTTTTAAAGAGTAAGGTTAATGACTATTTTAAACGCCCTTTTGGTATCAACCAATATCACAATGTAGTGTGTAAGTCGTGTGATTCAGAGAATGCTATTAGTTGTGAACAATGTAGCTCTACTAATGTCAATGTTGTTCGTAAAAATTACATAAAACGTTTGATTGGCTTACCTGATGAAAAGCTACAGGTTGTAAATGGGGATATTTATATTAATGATAAGATAACGAGAAAACCGGAAAATGTTCAGGACTCACTTTGGGTGCCGATTTTTGATAGTAATTATCCTGCGAAACAGAAAATAGTTGAGAATTGGGAAGCACAGAGCGGAAATTGGGATATCAGTAAAGAGAAATTACATTTAACAACATCTGATGGGATTAAACAAAAATCATATATAACGTTTAAAAGAGAGATTACAGATAATAGTGTTTATAATGGCGAAATTACAGATGCAGTAAGTGCAGATGTGATGTTGGCCTTCGATGTTGTTGCCACGGGGGAAAATGGAGGTATCTTAATACTACTGGAAGAAGACGAAAAAACTTATGAAATCTTTGTACGTTTACGTGGAGAGAAAAAGAAGTCTCATTTAATGATTTCAGGTTCGATTGTTGATAGCAATCCTGACGTTTTTATAGAACCGGAAAAGGTAAGCAGAATTGAATTTTCAAGTGCTGACAATAGAATCATTTTGAAACTGAACGATTCGGTTGCTTTTTCTAAAACCTACGATACCGATTTAGAATCGTTGGCTGATTTCACAAAATCCAGCAAATTAAAATTTGGTGGAATTAATACTGAAGCAGTTTTTAAAAATATTTCAATATTCCGTGATGTTTACTATTCAGACTCAGGTGAATGGGGGACTTTTAAACCTGTAGAGATCGGTGAAAAGGAGTATTTCTTTCTTGGTGATAATAGCAGAAATAGTAACGATAGCCGGTATTGGAAATTTGTTCCTGAAAGCAGTATGGTGGGAAATGCATTTATGGTATTTTGGCCTTTAAGGACTATTAAAATTATAAGGTAGCAATATTAGAGTATAAGATGAAACTAATACAGGCTGTTGAAATAACTAAGACATATGGTAAAAAGACTGCTGTCGATCACATCAGCTTTGAGGTTCATTCCGGCGAAATAGCGGGTCTCTTGGGACAAAATGGTGCCGGAAAAAGTACGGCTTTTTCAATGGTTATTGGAATGATAAAACCAGACCACGGAAAGGTTTACTTTCGTGGGGTAGATGTTACGGATATGCCGATATATATGCGCGCAAGATTAGGCATGGGGTACCTTTCGCAAGAACCATCTGTTTTTCAGCGTTTAACTGTTGAAGAGAATATATTAGTAGTGCTGGAGACGCTTAAGATTACTTATAGAGAAAGAATGAAAAAGCAGAACCAGGTTTTAGGAGAGTTGGGGCTAACGCATTTATCAAAGAAGATGGCTTTTACGCTCTCAGGCGGTGAAAGAAGACGACTTGAGATTGCAAGAGCCATTTCAACATCACCTTCACTTATTCTTCTGGATGAACCATTTTCCTTTATCGATCCAATAGCGGTTGCTGAAATACAGGACATTGTTATCAGCCTCAAAGAAAAGGGTATTGGCATATTACTAACAGACCACAATGTGAGGGAAGCGTTAAGTATTACGGATCATTCTTACATTTTGAATTCGGGTTCAATAATAACAAGTGGGACAACTCAAAAGTTAATTAATGATCCACTTGCAAGAAAATCATATCTTGGAGAAAGCTTCATGGGCAACGATATAAGGCCTCGAGATTCTTTTAAGTCTTATACATAAAGTAGTAAAAAGAGGGAGTTCGAGAGGTAAAAACAGGATAGAGGTTAATAATTTATCGCAAGAATACATATCGCATGGTTATTCGTATCGTATTATGGTTTTTTTAGTAAAAGACATAGATATCCACAAGCGTTACACACATCAATATCATACTTATAATGCCGTTCACCGTAAAAAAAGCTAAATTAATTTTTCTCAAGTCATGTGGTTTTATAAGGGAATGTTCATAAACCAACATTATACCCACAAAAACAACTCCTCCAAAGTAGATATAATTTAGGTCAGTAAAGTACATAAACAAAAATAAGGTGATTACTACAAGAAAGTGTAACACTGAAGACAGTATGAGAGAATTCTTAATTCCCATCATTTTAGGTATAGAATGCAGTTTGGTTTCTATGTCATGCTGTAGATCCTGGCAAGCATAGATAATATCAAATCCTGCAGTCCAAAGAAGTACTGCAAGAGCAAGTATAAAAGGGGCAATCGTAATTTCTCCTGTTACACCTATCCAGGCACCTATTGGGGATAAAGATAGAGAGAGTCCCAACACAAGATGTGAAAAATTAGTAAATCTCTTGGTGAATGAGTATCCGAAAATTACCAAGAGTGCTAACGGAGATATGATTAGGGATAGACGATTTAGCAACCCGGCACAGACAATAAACAAGATCGTACAAGATATTGTAAAAAACCATAAATTCGTTTTACCTATATGGTTCTGTAGCTGAATACGGTAGGCTGTTCTGGGGTTATGGATATCATATTTGGCGTCCACAAGTCTGTTAAATGACATCGCACAACTACGAGCCATTATAAGCGCGCCAATTATTAACAAAAGTTGCCTTATATCAGGCATTCCTCCTGCTGCAATAAAAGCGCTCATCACGGCAAATGGAAACGAAAAAATGGTATGAGAAAATTTTATTAATTTAAAAATAGTATAAAATCTTAGTAGGCTGTTCTGTTCATGCTTCATCGCAGATTCTTTATTATTAGTGTTATTCATTATAATTTTCAGACCAATCGATTTGCAAGCCGATATAATACCTTAATTTTGTCTCTAGCATCGGTTAATCGCCATAATATGATAAGGGTTTCCCTGATTGACTAGTTAGCTTCATTCTAATATACTTACTGCACTAAACTATATTGTTTCACAATTAAAATCAATGCTATTCTATTTATCTACAATTTATTAATGCGGATATTGACATATAGTCATGTTAATAGTCATGTTAATTACTTGACTTACGCTTGTTTGTTATATAAGATTCAATTTATTTTTTAATTATCCGGTACTATTTATACACATAAGTTTTCGCGTATATAATATTTTTAAGTTACATGTATTATGTAGCATAATAAAGGTACCGGTTTATATAGATTTTCTTTATGAAAATAGAGAATTGAGGAAGGAAAACCATTTAACTTAACATGGAATGTTTAATTGGTTTTAGATGAAATTCGGTTAAAATACAACTATAGTCAAATCAATCTGTTGCTATTTTGATTTGGTATATGTCATGACTGTTTTGTATAAAAAAACTTTATGTGATTCAATGGATTGTTCATTTTTTGACTCTGATTTTTTATAACACAAGTTTTTTTATGGATAAACAATTTTTCGCTATTTATAAGACTATTTCATACGAAATTAATATTCGCGTGTTAATTGTAAATCCTTTCCGTTAGTATTCTTCCATACTTCAATTCTCTAGTGCGTCGGCGTATTGTGTTTTCGTAAAAACGCCAGGATTACACGTCAATTCTATTTTAATTTTTTCGTGCAAGGAGGGGATGACTTATTAATTACATTACTTCAAATCCATTAATATATTTCCCAATACTTCCCGTTTGCATAATTTTTGGTTTTTTAATATGTTATCTGTTTTTTAAATTACGCCAGGTAAGCAGAGAAAAAGCATCCAGAAGCGTAATCAAAGAGGCAAAAACAGAAGCGGAAAGAATAATAAAGGGCGCTGATATTGCCGCCAGAGAAGAATTGTACAAAAGGAAGGAAGGCTTTGAGAAGGAAACCCAGGATACAAGACAAGAATTACGTCAGTTGGAAAAACGTTTGAGTAAAAGGGAAGACAACCTTGAAAGAAAGATTGATATCTTGACAAAAAAGGAGAAATACATAGAGAGTATGGCTTCGAACTTGTCAAACAAGGAAAGTGAGGTTAATAAGAAAAGCTTACAACTTGATGACCTGATTCAGGAAGAGAAGCACGCCCTTTACAAAGCTTCAGGACTATCTGCAGAAGCTGCAGAAAAATTATTGCTAAGCCGTCTGGACAAAGAGCTTGAATTGGAGTGTGCAAGCTTAATAGAAAAACACACAAATAAGGCTAAAGAAGAAGCGGAAAAAAAAGCCATATCAATAGTAGGTACTGCTATACAGCGATGTACGGCAAATAACACGATTGATAATGTTGTGAGTACTATAGAGTTGCCAGGCGACGAGATGAAGGGGAGAATTATTGGTCGTGAAGGAAGAAATATTCGTGCGTTTGAGAAAGCAACCGGTATAGATGTAATAGTAGATGATACTCCCGGAATTATTGTTCTTTCCGGGTTTGACGGCGTGCGAAGAGAAGTTGCCAGGTTGGCTATGAAAAAACTAATAGTGGATGGTAGAATTCACCCTGCTCGCATTGAAGAAGTCGTGCAAGAGACAGAAAAAGATATTGAACAGATTATTATGGAAACAGGAAAGCAAACAAGCTTCGAGTTGGGAATGCATGATTTGCATCCGGAGATTATTAAATTAATTGGTCGTTTGAGGTACCGTACCAGCTATGGGCAGAACCAACTTCAACATTCAATAGAGGTCTCTAATCTTGCAGGCGTATTGGCTGGCGAATTGAAACTGGACGAACAGTTAGCAAAGAGGTGTGGCCTTTTACATGATATAGGTAAAGCGCTTAGTGCGGATATTGAAGGCACTCATGCACTGGTTGGGGCAGAGTTTGCAAAGAGGTATGATGAAAAGCCAGAGGTTATAAACGCGATTGCATCACATCACGAGGAGGTACCTTCTGAAACGGTATATTCTGTTTTGATAAATGCTGCAGATGCAATTTCAGCTAGCCGGCCAGGGGCAAGACGTGAAAGTCTTGAGAAATATGTTAAACGACTCGAGAAGCTGGAGAGTGTAGCAATGTCTTTTAGTGGTGTTGAGAGTGCGTATGCCATACAGGCTGGCAGAGAAGTAAGGGTTATTGTCCATCCGGATAAAGTCAGCGACAAAATTGCCGCAAAAATATGCTATGATATTGCTAAAAATGTTGAAGAAGAACTTGAGTATCCAGGAGAGGTGACAGTTACTGTGATTAGGGAAAAACGGGTAGTTCAGAAGGCGAAATGATGCACATTAGCTATGATGTCATTGTTGTTGGTGGTGGGCATGCGGGATGTGAGGCCGCACTGGCATCTGCAAGGATGGGTATGCAGACCGCATTGCTATCAATGAATCTTGATACAATTGCACAAATGTCTTGTAACCCTGCTGTTGGTGGGTTGGCAAAAGGCCAACTAGTACGTGAAGTTGATGCGCTTGGTGGCGAAATGGGGAAGGTAATTGATGAGACCGCTATCCAGTTCAGACTTCTTAACGCAAGTAAGGGCCATGCGGTCAGATCGCCTCGTGCTCAGGCAGACAAAAAACGTTATCAATTTACAATGAAAAGGAGATTGGAAGATCAGGACAATCTCTACCTACGTCAGGATAGCGTTGAGAAAATTGTAATTGAAGAGAAAGAAATACTGGATTTAGTTGCTAAAAGTGGTACAAAGTACAGATGCAAGGTTGTAATTATTACAACTGGCACCTTTCTGAATGGATTGATCCACATCGGTAGCTCACAGGTACGTGGTGGAAGATCAAGCGAGCCATCATCTGATATCTTATCCTCTAGTTTGCAGAATTTGGGTTTTGAGACCGCCAGACTTAAAACGGGCACTTCACCTCGCCTAAACGGTAGCAAGATAAATTATGGTATTTTGCAAGGGCAAGAGGGAGACAAAAATCCTACGGCTTTCTCTTTTTCTACTAAAACCATCCAAAGGCCTCAAGTCAATTGTTTTATAACACATACAAACAGACTAACACACGAAATCATTAAATCAAACTTGGATCGCTCTCCACTCTATACGGGACAAATCAAAGCTATTGGGCCAAGGTACTGCCCCTCTATTGAAGACAAGATAACCAGGTTTCCTGATAAAGAGCAACATCAAATATTCATTGAACCTGAAGGATTGGATACAACAGAGGTCTATTGTAATGGTATATCTACCAGCGCTCCATTTGATGTTCAGGAAGCTATGGTTCGTTCCATAAAGGGGCTAGAAGAAACAAATATTACGCGTTATGGATATGCCATAGAATACGATTATGTTCCACCTACTCAAATTAAACCTTCATTAGAGGCAAAAAATGTTGATAACGTTTTCCTGGCAGGTCAAATAAACGGTACTTCCGGTTATGAAGAAGCCGCAGCACAGGGAATCATGGCTGGGATAAATTCAGTATTAAAAATTCGTGGCCACAAGCCTTTTGTCCTGGATCGCTCAGAGGCTTATATCGGTGTTTTGATTGATGACCTGGTTACAAAGGGTACTCGTGAACCATATAGAATGTTCACTTCAAGGGCGGAGTATCGACTTGTTCTTAGACATGATAATGCTGATAGAAGGCTTATGAAATACGGCTATCAGTATGGTCTGATTGGTAAAAAACAATGGGAAGAACTATTAAAAAAAGAAGAAATTATTTCTGAAACAAATGAGTATATTGAGCATAAAAAAAATGGGGCAGATTCATTGTTAAAACTGTTGAGGCGTCCAGATATGAATTTTAATAACTTGTTGGAGCTCGATAGAGAATTAAGTAGAAAAAATATTCCTCCTTCCGTTCAAGAACAGGTAGAAATTGAGGCTAAATATAAAGGCTATATCAGCAGGCAAAATCAACAAATAGAGAAGTTTAAAAAGATGGAAAATTTTACACTTCCATCACAGTTCCACTATGAAACCATACCGGGATTAAGGAAAGAAGCGCAACAGAAACTAGAACAACTTCGTCCAGTCTCACTAGGACAGGCTTCTCGCATCTCAGGAGTTTCGCCTGCAGATATCTCAATCCTTATGGTTTACTTATTGGGTAAAGGCAAGAAGTGTATTCAATCGATACCCACTTGAGTAAATTTAGAAAAAAATTGGCACTGAAAAAAATAACTACCTTTTGAGGTTCATACTCATCAGGAATTCGGCGTTTGTTTGAGTTTTTGACAGTTTTTTCGAAAGCAGCTCTAGTACTTCCGGTGGGTTCATTTCACTAAGAACTCTTCGTAGTACCCATACTCTTTTTAATTCCTCCGGATCAAGTATTAACTCTTCTTTCCTTGTTCCGGATCTGTTTATGTCTATTGCCGGGAACAGCCGTTTGTCTGCCAATCTTCTGTCTAAATGTAATTCCATGTTGCCAGTACCTTTAAACTCTTCAAAGATAACTTCATCCATTCTGCTGCCGGTATCTACAAGGGCTGTAGCAATTATAGTCAGGCTTCCTCCTTCTTCAATATTTCTAGCAGCACCAAAAAATCTTTTAGGTTTCTGAAGAGCATTGGCATCAACACCACCTGACAATATTTTCCCACTATGTGGTATTTCGGTATTATAAGCCCTTGCAAGGCGCGTGATTGAGTCAAGTAGTATTACAACATCTTTTTTATATTCTACCATTCGTTTGGCCTTTTCTATCACCATTTCAGCCACCTGTACATGACGACTTGCCGGTTCATCAAATGTGGAACCGATTACCTCGGCATCAACAGCTCTGTCCATCTCTGTTACCTCTTCCGGACGTTCATCAATTAATAGTATTATCAGGTAAACTTCCGGATGGTTTTTAGTAATGCTATTTGCAATTTCCTTAATGAGTACTGTTTTACCAGTTCGAGGTGGGGCGACAATTAAACCGCGCTGTCCTTTGCCTATTGGAGTGACTAAGTCCATTATTCGCATCTCTATCTCATCTTTATTCGCTTCCAACAAAATACGTTCATCAGGATGAAGAGGTGTCAAATCATCAAAAACACTCATTTCATTCAAAAGATCAGGATTTTCATAGTTTATAGCCTCCACTCTGAGCAGGGCAAAATATCTTTCATTTTCTTTGGGAGGGCGTATTTGACCAGAAACTGTAGCGCCAGTTCTAATGCCAAATCTCCTTATTTGTGAAGGTGAAATATATATATCATCAGGACATGGTAAATAATTATAGTCTGGAGAACGTAAGAAACCGAAACCTTCCGGTAGTACTTCAACCACTCCCTCCCCATACATAAGACCATTCTGGTTTACTCGTTCCTTAAGTATTTTAAATATTAATTCTTGTTTTTTGAGTCCGGAATACTCTTGTATACCTTCTTTCTTGGCCGAATTCTGAAGTGCTTTTATTGTCATCTTCTGTAATGCGGTGATATGCATATCACCCTTTTTTATCTCTTCATACTTTTCGTTTATATTTTTATCTACGACAGGTTCACTGGCCTTTTTGACTGGCTTGGTTGCTTTCGTAGTCTTTGTAGCTTTTGCTAAAACCATATTATTCTCCAAATTACTTTTTTGTTATAAATTGACACCAAAAATCTTTAATCTGATTTAGTGTGTCCTCTTTAGAATGATTATTGTTAATGACAACGTCTGCGATTTCTCTTTTTTGCGGTAATAGGCCTTGGAATTTTTCTCTTTTTGTTATTTCGTCTAAAGGCCATTTGCGGTTGTTTTGAACTCTTACCTTGCATCTCTCTTTGTTAGTATCAACAAACAGTACGATATTACAAATGTTTGTCAAGTTTGATTCAACTAATAGTGCCGCATCAAGAACAATGGCCTGTGTTACTGCTTCATTACGAAGCTTGGAAATTCTACTCTTAATTTGTTCTATTGCCTTTGGGTGAATTATGCGATTTAATGCAGACAACTCTTCTCTATCTGAAAATACGATTTCTGCTAATACGTGTCTTTTGATTTTACCGTGAATGTCTTGTACATGGTTTCCCCATTTTTTTGTTATATCAAGCGCAATATCTTTGGTGTTAATGAGTTGATGACAAATTTTGTCGGCATCAATAACGTCCGCTCCCAACGATTCCAACATGCCTGCTATAGTACTCTTTCCACTTGCTATACCACCCACAATACCTATTACCTTAATTTGCTGCTTCATTCAGTTGTTATCGTGATTCTCAGCAAGGAAGGAGTTAAAACCATATTTGGTAAATATCTCATTAAGCCTATCATTATTAAAATTTGTGAGGTGGCAAGCTTTGAGATTAAAATCCAGAGAAATTCCAATATTTATAGTTACCAGGCGTTTTGATAGTCTGGCCAGTTCTGCGTATTTCAACAAATTTTCTTGTTTTTTATTTCCCTTTATCTTTTCAATATTTGATAACACATTTTCCAATGATTTCCATTCTCTAATAAGATTCAAAGCTGTTTTAATGCCAATACCAGGAATGCCTGGTATGTTGTCGCTTGAGTCTCCACTAAGCGCAAGTACATCAATAAAACTTTTTGGCTCAATTCCCATTTCATTTTGTATCTTGGTAATATCCCGAATCTCCTTCTTCCTGGGATTAAAAACTTTTATATGCTCATCAATTAGCTGATCCATGTCTTTATCTGTAGTTATAATCGTGCATTCGATATTTTCCATAGATACTTTTTTTGAAATTGTTCCAATTATGTCATCAGCTTCAAAACCCTGAATTGCAAAGATCGGTATATTGTAAGCGTTAATTACGTCAAACATAAGAGGTATCTGAGATACAAGATCATCAGGAGTAGGTTTTCTATGCGCTTTATATTCTTTATATTCCAGGTGTCTGAATGTTGGCCCTTTAGAATCAAAAGCTATTGCCATGTAATAAGGCCTGTCCTCTTTTAAAATTTTACGTAACATTCTGGTAAAACCATAGACAGCATTAATTGGTTGACCAGAAGGTGTTGTTAATCCTGTGATCGCATAGTAAGCCTGGTATAACTGAGAATGCCCGTCAATAATAAAGAAATTTTTCGACACTTATGGATATTTTAATATGGGCTTGTCTAGTGATTTAAATACTTCTTCATGTTTTCGGAAATAAGCAAGTAGTAGAGAGGTTTTACGAGAAAAGATTTTCAGGTGACTTTTGCTTATACTTTCAATAAATTATCATAAACATGCAGAATAATACTGATTATTAAGTTTCCAAAGTCCACTTCGCATTCAATTCCAGCACTAAATACTATAGGAACTCAGAAGTATGCTACTACACAAAAGCTGAACCATGAAGTGTTGATTACCGAATCAGATGGTATGTAGAGGTAGATTACAACGAATACTAATTGCGTTTATCGTATTTGTCAAGGTATTTTTTGAAATTAATTTTTTAGAATATTTTAAGTCTGTGCAGCAACAACGTATAACACATTGATATAGATTATACAGTTATGTATAGAGATCCTTATCTCTTATGGTCTTTAGTGAAAGGAGTATTTGTAATTTTTGCAGGAAAATCTGTTCCCCTGATCCTTACACTGATCTGCCTTTTGTGCTCTGCTATATGATTGAGTACATAGCCCATGCCGATGCCGATCTCCAATGTAGGACTGAAAGTCCCACTTGTCACTTTTCCTATTACGTTGTTTTGGTGGACTATTTCATTATCAGTTCTGGGAATTCCCTTATCAATCATCTTAAATGCAATAAGCGTCCTCTTTGATCCGTATTTATTAGCCTTTGATAACGATTCTTTTCCAATAAAGTCCGGTTTCTCAAATTTAACTGTCCAGCCGATACCGGCTTCCATTGGTGTTATAAAATCATCAATCTCGTTGCCAAAGAGCAGATAGCCTGCCTCAAGTCTCAACGTGTCTCTCGCACCAAGACCAACTGGTTTAATACCCATGTCTCTTCCTTTTTCGAGCAATATGTTCCATAGTCTTATGCAATGTGAATTGTCGACAAATATCTCAAATCCATCTTCCCCAGTGTAGCCTGTCCTTGATATAGTGAGCTTCATTTCATTTTTAGTTACTTCTGAAAATTGGAAACGTGAGAGTGAGGCACATTTTTCGCCAAAGATAAGTCGTATTACCTCTTCAGATCTTGGTCCTTGGACTGCCAGAAGCGATACCTTATCACTCAGATTAATTATGTTTGTATTATCTGTTTTTAATTTACTTATCCACTTTAAGTCTCTTTTGGTAGTAGCACAATTTACTACGAACATGTATTTTTCGAGACTATATTTATAAACGATGATATCATCGATTGTACCACCTTCTTCATCACAGATAGGGGAGTATAATGCTTTGCCATCTGGCAGGTTGCTTACATCATTAGTTATAATTTTTTGGACTAATTCCGTTGCCCCTTTGCCATCTATAACTATTTCCCCCATATGTGAAATGTCAAAAAGGCCCACATTGTTTCTTACATTTTTGTGTTCACTTATAATGCTATCATATTGTAATGGCATTTTAAAACCGTAGTAATCTACAATCTTGGCTCCGGCGCATACGTGTGCATCATATAATGGTGTTTTTTTGTAACTATTGTCCAACAGAATAACCTCTTTCTATAACAATTTCACCATAAGTGCATATAGACAAGAGAATAGAGTGAAGAGCATCCCTCATTCTCTAATGGTTAATGGCATTTTAAGATAAACAAGAATTCTCTTGTAAAGTATAGGTCGTATTAATATATTAAACCTAGAAGTAAATATCAAATGGAATTATTATGGAAACATGCAATTAACTCAAGATGATAAAATTAAAAAGGTTCTCGTTGTCAGTGGAGTATTAGTTGTTATCTGTATAGTGTGTCTATTAATTTCTATAAGATTTATTGACAAATATAGAAACAAGGTTGCAGAGACGATCTTGTTAAGACAAAGGATAGAAGACCTTGAAAATGACATAAAAAAACTCGATATCAAAACTAAAGAACTGGAAGTTATGAGGTATGACCTGAGTGTGGAGAAGAGGCAAATAGGTAAGGATTATACAACTATCAAAGAAAAATATTCATTTCTTGAGAAGACTATAAAAACACTTGAAAATGACGTTAATGATTTACAGCAAACAATAAAATCTGTTGAGGATAATTCAACCGATCCGATGATAGGGGACATGGGTAGCAGTACTGAGGAGGCACGACTGGTAGAGTTGAGAAGGAAGAATGATAAATTAGTGAAAAAACTTGCTACAAAAACCAAAGAGAAGATGATACTCAAAATTGCACTAGAGTCACAGGCGAAAAGATTGGGACTGGCAGAAAGCTACAATCCTGAGTTAAAGAATATATTTAAAAATCTTGTAATTAGTTTGCAGTAAAATAATCATTTCAGATTATCATATTTGCATGATGACTGTTGTTATCTGTTTCCTATTCACATCTGCTTGCGTATTGTGTCCATACCGAGAATAGACGAAATTCAGATATAAGCAAAATGTGGCACTTAAAATGGTGGGAGGGAATGCCAATCGATGGCTAGGTCCTTCTCCGGGAGTAGCATAATAATAGATGAACGGATTAACATAGATTGAAACTAACCGAAGCAATCGTGTAGAATGCGTTTTAATACGAGTAATAATTTTTTTGTTTTCAAGAGGGGGGGGATATGAAACTTATCAGAGTTATTTTGAAACCTGAAAAGACTATGGATGTGAAAGACTTACTGACAAATTTAGGATATCATGGCATTACGTCTAAACATACTTTGGGATATGGGGAATGTAAAAAAACAGTTAAGCAGGTCTATCGTGGAAAAGTTTATGAGCAAAGGACAGACGCGGTAAAAAGAGAAGAATTAGAGTTTATCGTGGCGGATTATAGAGTCAAAAGTGTTATGGAAGCGATAAGGAATGTTACTAAAACAGATGAAGGGGCTGATGGGAGAATATATGTATTTCCTATAGAACAATCAATCCACATTCATACCGGCGACAGGCATATAGGTGACTCCACGGAGACAGGTTTTTACGGTGATATTTAGGTTTTCAATATAGAGTTATTTTTTGTATGGGTATTCCGGTTAAAATATAAATTGAGTATTTCTGCTTTGAATGATAAAAGGCAAAGGATAGAGATGCTTTTATAATATAAAATATCATTTGAGAAGAATGGGGTGAAGTATTATGAAACTTATTAGAGCTATTATCAGGCCGGAAAAGGCATTGGAACTAAAGGACATCTTGTCCGGATCAGGGTATCATGGGATTAATACTACTGATTGTCACGGATATGGAGAGAGTAAAAAAATAGTTAAGCAGATATATCGTGGAAAATCTTTTGAGCAAAGAGCAGATGCGGTCAAAAGAACAGAACTGGAACTTGTTGTGCCGGATAATAAAGTCGACAATGTTATAAGAACAATTAGAAACATTGCCGTAACCAATCACGGTGCTGATGGGCGTATATATGTATTTTCAATGAATGACTCAGTACATATTCATTCAGGTGAAGTACATTTGGGTGATGCCAGTGAAAAGGAATTAAAAGACGAACTTTGAGATACAATACCGGCTCGTCCAGTTTGTTGAATGAGAACGTAGTTCAAGAGTCGGTATTACAATACTAAGGAGTTTAGGACTTACAAATTGAGGAATCAATTTACTCCATGAATTACCCAATTCCTAAATTCTGATTTTTGTTCAATAACCGTGCTTCTCAAGTTCCGGATAGAATTTTTCTTCTTCAAACGCTATTCTGTCTGAAATTGCACCTTTAATGCCGCTGAAATCAGCCATAAATTCGTTATTGTCTACTGTATCAGATGAAGAGTACTTGTCAAAAAATGGTAATAACGCTGCTTGGGCAATGTTGCCGAGTTCTTCCAGGAAATTTTGTGCATAAGACTTAAAAGATGCATCCGAGTCCGGCTTTTCCATTGCTTCCTGTATTGCACTGTTTTCTTCTCCAATATGTGCCAGTAAAGTCTCCTTTAAGCTATTAAGTATTTCTACCCTTTGTTGCCCGCTTGCCGAACCAATTTGTTCGAATAAACTAACTGCTGCCTGATGTGTTGTTTTAAAACTATCTACAGTTGCTCCCATATGGTCATCCTCCTTGTTTTATTTTAAAAAATTAAGAAATCATGGAAATAATAAATATCTGCTTAAGATGGTATTTGTTACAATATACGGTATTATTATCTCGAAAACCTGGCAAAATATTTCTAGTTAAAGTCTATTAGTTTGGTAATTTAACAATAGTTAAATACAATAACAACAAAAAATATTTTAAAGGAGCTATATTCAACACGATAATTACGTTTTAAGCAACTTTATCATCGTATTGATACTATCTTTAGCATCACCAAAAATCATCAGTGTTTTTTTCTGGTAAAAAAGCCCATTGTCTACACCGCTGAAACCTGGACTTAAACTTCTCTTACATATAATCACACTCCTTGCCTGGTCTGCGTTAAGAATAGGCATGCCATAGAGTGGACTCTCTTTGTCAGACCTTGCCGAAGGGTTAACAACATCATTTGCACCAACAACTAACGCAACGTCGGCATTTTGAAAATCATCATTAATATCTCCCAGGTCGAAAAGCAGATCATACGATACATTAGCCTCTGCAAGCAAGACGTTCATATGCCCAGGCATACGCCCCGCAACAGGGTGTATTGCATAGCGTACGTCAATGCCATTACTTATGAGCATTGTTACAAGTTCCTGTAAGGCAAATTGTGCCTGCGCTACTGCAAGCCCATACCCAGGGACGATAATGATTTTTTGAGCAGCCTCAAGCATTATTGATGCATCTTCTTCGGTATAATTAATAACCTTTCGTTTCTCATTATTATTGTTATTTTCTGAAACTGTTCCGACTGGTCCAAAAATAATATTAGAAATAGAGCGATTCATGGCCTTACACATAATCCGGGTAAGTATAATTCCTGATGCACCAACTAATGCACCGCATATTATGAGTATGTTATTTGATAGGACAAAACCTGTCGCGGCAGCAGCAAGACCTGAACAGGAGTTTAGCGTTGATATTACAACAGGCATATCTGCTCCGCCAATTGGCATGACGAACAGGACTCCAAGTATTAAGGCTATTGCGAGGATGACAAGTAAACCTGTGCTGTTGGCAGGATTGATTGTGACAATAATACCCATAATCGGAAACAGGGCAAAAAGTAACATGTTGAGAAGTCGTTGGGCCTTGAACACTACAGGCGCTCCCCTGATAAGTCCCTGTAGCTTGCCAAAAGCGACAAGGCTGCCGGTAAAAGTGATAGCACCAATGAACAGGCTTACAACCATCGAGATGATGACGTCGATCTTTATATCTCCGGACAGCCGATTGTATTCTGCCAGTGCTACAAGTGCGGATGCGCCACCCCCAAGTCCGTTAAAGAGCGCCACCATCTGTGGCACGGCTGTCATTTGGATTTTCCTGGCTATTATGGCACCAATTGCACTACCGATGATGAGGCCAATAATTATTAGAGTGAAATCCAGTATCTCGTTCTTTGTTAATGTTACTACGATGGCTATCAGCATTGCAGACATTGCAAGCTGATTACCCCTCCGAGCGGTCTTAGGTGAACCAAGGTTCTTTAAACCGAGAATGAATAATATAGATGAGAGGAGATATGCAAGTGCGATGACAATATTCATCTGTTTTAGCTTTTTTTCTTTCCTTTCTTAAACATTTCCAGCATTCTGTCTGTGACCATGAACCCGCCGACAACGTTTATCGTGGCTATTATTACGGCTAGTAGCCCCAGTACTGTGCTGAGCAGTGAGTGGCCTGCACCTGCGCTTATCAGGGCTCCTACAAGCGTTATACCGGAGATTGCATTGGTGCCTGACATGAGTGGTGTATGCAGCAGGGGAGGAACCTTAGCGATTGTTTCAAACCCGACAAAGATTGCAAGGACAAAGATATACACTGACACTAAAAGAGGATCGATCATGTATCAACTCCTTTCCAGATTGCCTTTCTAACGTGATCGTTTACAATCTTTCCATTGTATGTAACACATGAGTTCTTCGTTATTTTATCTTCAAAATCGAGTTTTCTATCCTCAGCCATGTACAAATGTTTGAAAAATTCTGTGATATTTCTGGAATACATAGCGCTGGCATCAATTGGGAGTGTAGATGGAAGGTTTAATACACCGCATATGGTAACACCATGTTTGCAGATGTTTTTCCCGGGTTCTGTGATCTCGCAGTTTCCTCCCTGTTCGGCTGCCAGATCTATTATGACAGAACCTTTCTGCATTTTCTTTACTATCTCTTCCGTTATAAGGATGGGGGCTCTCTTTCCAAATAGCTGGGCAGTAGTTATTACTACATGGTTTTGCGCAGCTCTGTCACCAATGATTTCGTGCTCTCTCTTCATGAACTCTTCCGTCATCTCTTTTGCATAACCAGTGGATGTTTCGGCGTCTGCAACAAGTTCCATCTCTACGAACTGCGCCCCGAGACTCTCTACCTGCTCTTTCACTGCGGGCCTTGTATCAAATGCTTCCACTCTTGCGCCCAATCTGCGTGCCGTCGCAATCGCCTGTAGCCCGGCGACACCAGCGCCCACTACCAGTACCCTTGCTGGTGGTATAGTTCCGGCAGCCGTCATCATGAGAGGGAAGAATTTGCCAAGGTATTGTGCCGCTATCAATACAGCGCGATACCCTGCTATACTGGCCATAGAACTGAGCGCATCCATGCTTTGTGAGCGTGATATACGTGGTATAAACTCCATCGCAAAACTGGTAATAGATTTTTCACTCATTAGTTTGAAAAAATCATCAGTTAAGGCAGAAGAGAGAAAACCGATATAAGTTGAACCGTTTTTCAACATCTCAAGTTCATGTTTTTGAGGAGGCTGGATCTTCATGATCACCTCAATTCCTGAATAAAGAAGTTGCGTGTCTGTAACAATAACAGCACCTGCCTGCTTATATTCAGCATCAGGAAAACAGGCTTTTTCTCCTGCACCGGCTTCAATGAACAGTTCATGGCCCTCTTTTAAAAGATGTGTGGCTATTTTCGGAATAATCGCCACACGTTTTTCCCCCTTATAAATCTCTTTAGGAATACCTATCTTCATAATTTTATTGAATATATGTTTTAGTGAAATTGGTTATTATCATATTGGCATTACGGTAAACAAGTCAAGAAGTTATTTGATTTCATATTTTGCATGTTTGGGTTGCTTTTTTTCTGATTACTTGTAATTTTTTTTTAGAGGGCTTTAATATTGGTATTTGAATCGTTACAGGTGAATAAAAGTGCTCTTTTGCGACAAAAATTTTCCAAAAGAACTTGATTTTTTTTTAAAGTGTAATCAAAATATCTAATGATTATTAACAATGACTTTTAGTTGACAGCACTAATTATTACCGTAATATATTAAAGGAATATTTAGAGACAGTCTGCTTTTACGTCAAGACATTTAATTAATTGGATTCTCATAGTATGAACTTAGCATTAATAGCTATAACAGGTGATGGAATTAATGTGGCTAAACGCATTAAAGAAAATCTGGCTGCCGAGGTTACGGTTTTTTTGCCACAGAAATTAAAGCAAACTACGCTGAGAGCAACTTACTATTCCAAAAAATTTGGTGATCAGATAGCCGAACTATTTTCTCATTATGATGGATTTATTTTTATCATGGCATCTGGCATTGTAGTACGTACTATTGCACCGCATATTACTGACAAATATACTGATCCCGCAGTGGTAGTGGTCGACGATGTAGGTCGTTATGTTATCAGTATCCTTTCCGGGCACGAGGGGGGAGCAAACAATTTAGCGCATAATGTTGCAAACGTTCTCCATACAGATGCTGTTATTACAACTGGGACAGAGGCAAAGAAGGACATAATTATCGGCATAGGTTGTAAACGAGGTATTGGAAGTAACGAAGTTAAAGAGGCAATTAATAATGCCCTCCAGAATGCTGAAGTGTCTATTGACCGGGTCAGGCTTGCAGGCACTGTTGACTTGAAAGCTGACGAAGCTGGATTATTATGTGCGCTGGATGAACTTGGAATTCCACTACGAGTGGTTTCAAGGTCAGAGATTGATACTTGTGCGAAAGATTATTCTACATCAGATTTTGTAATAGAGAAGATTGGAGTGGGAGGTGTTAGTGAACCGGCAGCTCTTATTTCAGGGAGGAAGACAAAATTAATACTAAAGAAGCAGAAATATCCCGGGATAACAGTCGCAATAGCACAGGAAAACTTTTCGTGGTAGGTATTGGTCCCGGCAATATGGAAAATATGAGCATCAGGGCAGTTGAGGTTATTAAAAATTCTGACTGTGTTATTGGTTATAAGACATATATTAATTTAATAAAAGAGCTGATTAAGGACAAAGAGGTGATTACTTCAGGAATGCGTGCAGAAATAGACCGCGCTTCTCTGGCTATTGAAAAAGCAGAAGCGGGAAAAGTTGTTTCTGTGATAAGCAGTGGTGATCCGGGTGTCTTCGGAATGGCAGGTCTGGTCTTAGAAGTTGCAAAAAATTGCAAACAAAGAATTCCAGTTGAAGTTGTGCCCGGTATTCCATCAGAGAATGCGGCAGCAGCGCTCTTAGGCGCTCCGCTGATGCATGATCATGTTACCATAAGCTTGAGTGATCTTCTGACCCCGTGGGATGTTATTGAGAAAAGGATAACACTTGCGGCAGAGGGAGATTTTGTAGTTGTCCTGTATAATCCAAAAAGTTCGGAGAGGAAATGGCAAATTGAAAAGACGATTGAGATACTGTTAACCGAAAAACCTTCTGACACGCCTGTTGGTATTGTAAAAAGTGCCATGCGTAAAAAGCAAAATGTAACAATCACTGATCTTGGCTCAGTATTGGAACACCCGATAGATATGACCACAATATTGATCGTTGGTAATTCAACAACATTTGTTTATGATAATTACATGGTGACAAAGAGAGGTTACAACGTTTGATATTGGTGATGTCCGGTACTGAAGAGGGCAGGGAAATCGTAAAAATGCTGAATGATAAAGGCCAGGGTGTTGTCACAACGGTCGCTACTGAGTACGGTCATAAAATATACGAGAAAATTGGATTGGGCCATTTGTGTATTCAGGGGAGGCTTGATATAAGGGAATTATCTGAGTTCATACGAGAAAAAAATATTGTTACTCTGATTGATGCAACTCATCCATACGCAACTCAAGTTTCACTTAACGCAATAAAGGCAAGCGAAGAAAGCAATATTAAATATATCAGATTTCAGAGGTCTGCATCGGTAACAGAAGACGGTGACCTTGGTAAAACTTCTTTGGAAAAACAGAGGTTTGTACACGTTGTCAAGGATATGGATGAAGCGGTCGGTTGGTGCAGAAAATCTGACAAAAAGAGAATATTATTAACAACCGGTTTTTCCGCTGCTGAAAAGTTTGTAAAATTAAAAGATGAAAAAGAGATTTACATCAGGATATTACCTATGTCAACGCATATTGAGGCGTGTGTCGATATGGGTATTAAGCCGTCAAACATTCTCGCTCTCCAGGGGCCTTTCTCATTAGAACTTAATAAGGCAATATACAACCAATATAAGATTGATGTTGTGGTTACAAAGGATAGTGGCAAGACAGGTGGTGTTCCTGAAAAGATGCAATCTGCAAGAGAAGCAGGAATTGATATCGTTATAATTAAGAGAGAAGAGATAGATTATCCGGTAGAGTGTTCATCAATTGATGAGGTTTTTTGTTTGTTGGGGATGGGATAGAAACAGTTTAAGTCTAGACACGAATTGCACGAATTAGCACATAGGTTGTATTCATAAATTGACAGTTTTCAAAATATCATGGATGATAGGTTAATTTACATGGAAGAAGCATATAGAATAATCGATTTGTATGGAAGTACATAGAACGCCTTAACAAGAGCCATGTAAGGCAGACCTTTAAATTACCTTGCCGCATCAAAGCTCAAATTAGGATTACTGGTAAATTTTGGTGAGGAGAGTCTAACCCACAAATGAGTTGTTTTATGAAAATTGGTGTTAATTAGTGTAATTCGGTACGCCATGAGGCGTACATATGTCTGAAGTGACAATCTGAGATGGTTATGAAAAAAATAGAAATCAATGGTGGCGATCTGTCCTTTTCTCAAGTTGAGTATGTCGTAAGAGGTGATGCAAAGATATCCCTTGATAAGGAAGTCAAGAAAAGGGTGAGTTCTGCACAGAAAATTATTAAGAAGGCGATAGATGGGAAAAAAGAAATTTACGGAGTAACAACAGGGTTTGGGGCGTTGAGTGGAACCTTTATATCTGAAGACAGAAGGAGACAGCTGCAGAGAAATATCATTCTGAGTCATTCTGCTGGTGTTGGTGATTGCTTTGATCAAGAAGTTGTCCGTGCCGTAATGCTACTGAAAATAAATGATCTTGCGAAAGGTCATTCAGGGATCAGGTTCGATACATTACAGACATTAGTGAAAATGTTGAATACAAGAGTGCATCCGGTTATTCCGGAAAAGGGTTCGGTTGGTGCAAGCGGTGATTTAGCCCCATTGGCGCATTTGGCATTGGTGTTAATCGGTGAAGGTAAAGCAGTTTTCAATGACAAATTGCTGTCTGGCAAAAAAGCGATGAAGAGTGCAGGAATTGAATTACGCGAGCTTGAGGCGGGTGAAGGATTGGCATTAGTTAATGGAACCCAGGTGATGACCGGTGTCGGTGCGTTAGCTTTAAATGATTCAATAAATCTGCTAAAGGCTGCAGATATTGTGGCAGGTATGACTCTTGAGGTGCTGCTGGGTTCAAATATTGAATTAAACGAAAAAATTCATAATGTAAGGCCGCATAAAGGGCAAATAATCAGTGCTGATAATCTAAGAAGGATAACTGAAAATAGTGAGATAATGACCTCGCACAAAGATTGTTCAAGAGTGCAGGATGCATATTCGATAAGGTGTTCTCCTCAAGTACACGGCGCTTCTATTGATGCCTTGAATTATGTAAAGAACGTGGTAGAGACAGAGATGAATTCTGCCACTGGTAATCCTCTGATTTTTCAGGAGACAGAAGAGATATTTAATAATGGTGGTAATTTCCATGGACAGCCAATTGCGCTGGCTATGGATTTTCTTGCAATTGCCATTTCGGAGATTGCAAATATATCAGAGAGGAGAATTGAGAGACTGGTGAACCCTCTCTTGAGTGGCTTACCGGCATTTTTAATAGATGACCCGGGACTAAATTCAGGTTTAATGATAGCACAATATACGGCCGCTTCTCTGGTTTCGGAAAATAAAGTATTATCACACCCTGCAAGTGTTGATTCTATACCTACTTCTGCGAATAAAGAAGATCATGTAAGTATGGGTACTATTGCGGCAAGAAAGTGCAGGCAGGTGCTTTATAATACGGAAAATGTAATCGCTATCGAACTGTTGTGCGCTGCTCAGGCGCTTGATCTCTTTACGAATCTCAAAGCTGGTACCGGGAGCATTGATGCTTACAGAGTGATAAGAAAACATATTTCTCACCTGAAAGAAGATAGAATCATTTCAAATGATATAGAAATAATGTATAATCTGGTTCACGATGGCAAAATAGTTTCATCGGTAGAAAAAAAAATTGGAGCACTAAAGTAGCGTAATGACCTTTTTCGTTCTAAATTTTCACATAAGGTAAATTCATTACTATTTGCATACGATAGAGCTATTTGATCTGAAATAAACGGTAGTATACTTAAATTGAATGAAAGGAGTTGTTGATGAAAGGTATGGTAAAGGTCAAAATTGGTTTGGCTGTTTTAATTTCTCTCGCCTGTATTGATGGTTTAATATTAAAAAGTGTTCATGCGCAACATACAGATGTTTTCAACCTATATCAGGACAAGGGGCCAAACAATCCAAATAATCTAAATAAAAATGATTTGACCAAGGATGTTAAGCCTGGTATGCCGGAAGTGGAGTTGATTGAAGTGGAAAATCACATTACGTACAAAGTTTCGGTTGAAAAGGGTAAATACGATGCAAAAGATCTCACAATGGCAGATATTGAACTATGGGAGATTGTGGATAAAACACCATTTGAGTGGCATCAGATCGATTTCTATCAGGAGAGTGATATAGAGGAAATACACACGAGGACTTTTGGCAAACAAGGCTGTATTCGCAAACGTAATGGTAGTGTGTTCTGGCTTAAGGATGGCAGGAAGTGTGTATATTGGACACCGTGGTCTACGTGGGATTGCAGACCGGAAGGAGAAAGGGACATTGCAGTCTATCCTTAGACATATAAGATCAGATTATTGACGCCTTACTATCAAATAGATTCTATCTGTTAGCAAAGAGTGAAAATATGACTGTTGCAAGAACTATAGGTGATTATCTCATTCAGAAACTTTATGCACATGACGTTAGGCATGTATTTGGCGTGCCTGGTGATTATGTTCTGAGTTTTTTTCACAAACTGGAATCCGGTGATCTACAGGTAGTAAACACGTGTGACGAACAGGGGGCCGGTTTCGCGGCAGATGCTTATGCAAGAATAAATGGGCTGGGTGTAGTCTGTGTTACATACTGTGTCGGCGGCTTGAAAGTTGCAAATTCTACTGCTCAGGCGTTTGCTGAAAAGTCTCCGGTTGTTGTAATAAGTGGAGCGCCTGGTACAAACGAAAGAATAAAATCACCGCTTTTGCATCATAAGGTTCGAGATTTTGATACGCAATTGAAGATCTTCGAACAGATAACAGTGGCCTCAACTATACTCGACAATCCCCAAACAGCATGTCGTGAAATTGATCGAGTAATCGATGCCGCCTTACAACACAAGAGACCTGTCTATATTGAACTACCACGTAATATGGTTTCTATTACTGCAGTACCATATTATTTGCCTCAGGAAATACCTCTACCTCGTGATAACAATGTCCTTAATGAGGCACTACTTGAAGCAACAGAAATTATTAACGCATCTGTCAAACCTGCTATTATTGCGGGTATAGAGTTACATAGATATGGGCTACAAGATGAATTTGTTCAGTTTATAGAAGAAACTCATATTCCGGTTGCTTCTACTCCACTGAGTAAATCAGTTATCAGCGAGCACCATCCAAAATATATGGGAATTTATGAGGGTGCTATTGGTTGTGAGAAAGTAAGAGAATATATAGAATCAAGTGATTGCCTGATTCTTATGGGTACATTTATGACAGATATAAATCTCGGCATGTTCACGGCACATCTTGATCAAGGTAAATCTATATACGCTACCAGCGAGAAGGTGTACATCCATTATCACACTTATGAAGATGTAAGTTTAAGTGCTTTTCTTAAGGGCCTTTTAAATGGCAGGATCAACCGATGTCAGCCTGCAGAGAGCCCCCATCCGGAACACCCTCAATCATCCCAACCTGTTCCAGGAAAGAAAATTACTATAAAATATCTATACCAGTACCTTAACTCCTTTATCGGTAGAAATACCGTAATTATTGCCGATACAGGGGACGCGATGTTTGCCGCTATGGACATGACAATTCACAAGGAGACTAAGTTTCTGTCAACGGCATATTATGCCTCAATGGGGTTTGCTGTACCAGCAAGCCTTGGGGTACAGCTAGCTGACCCAACTCTACGTCCTCTTGTACTTGTAGGAGACGGGGCTTTTCAAATGACAGGAATGGAGTTGTCAACATCTGCAAGATATCAGCTTAGCCCAATTGTTATTGTTTTAAATAATGGTGGCTATGGGACTGAACGTCCGATGTTGGATGGTCATTTCAATGACGTCAAATCCTGGGAATATGGTTGTATACCTGATATCATTAAGTCAGGTAGAGGGTTTGACATTAAGACAGAAGACCAACTCGAAGAAGCGTTGCAACTTTCAAGTCAATATACGAAAGACATCTGTATACTTAATGTGCAAATAGACGCTGATGACAAGTCGCTGTCTCTTGAGCGTATGACCAAAGCATTTGCTAAATACGTATAATACTGATGTTTATCGTCTTATAATTAAAATAATTTTATAAAAGATTGATGATAATAAGTTATTGTGTTTGTCAAGATTTAGGTATATAATGAAGAGTTATCAGTACAGGAGTTTTTTTGTTGTAATATTTAAAGATAGATAATTTTAAAGTTAAGCCATCTGCCAGGCAGACGGCTTTCGTTATATTTGGGTAGATTAATAATGTTCAAAAATTCACTTTTAGTAGTTCTGGTTCTACTGTTTACAAGTCCAGCCTTTGCAATTGAAAATAGAGCTAAAGACGTTTTGGAGACAACAGATTTTAGTGTTGATCAGGTACTTAATGACGTGTACGCACTTGTCGATTCTGAAAATGTAAAATTGTTCGATCAAAAAAATGAGGAGATGGATATGGAGCTTATCTCACTTTTTGATACATCTATTCTCAGGTCTAAGCTCGAGCAGTTTTATACAATGCTTTTTTACATATCCAGTTATGCAACAATCGATAAAAATGAGTTTACTATTGATCGTGATTTGACAATCAAACTTTTGATCTCAAGTAGAGTTTTTACTGATAGAGAATTTCCACAAAACATTTCGAATGTTTTCCTGTCCAGAGAAAATAGAAAAACACCATTCTATAAGGTTTCATTCAGTAGCGACAGAGTAGAGCTTGGCTTGAATTATGGTGATGGATACGGAATAGTAAAAGTGGGAATGGAGCAGGAAGCTCAGGCGCTTGTGTTTTACGGTGCATTTTCTTTCAAGCTAAGAAAAAAGGTGGAGAATGTTGAGGCGTATGATTTTGATGGTGTCGATATTTATGGTAACTTTGGTTCACGAGGCATTGTTAATGTTGATGTAAATTATGTTGCTGTGAAGTCTGTAGAATTTCATAAAGAGTCTGAAATGGCCCTTGTTAAAGCAAAGGTATCAAGGAAAGAGTTTGAAATAAATAAGCATACATGGCTTCTTGGTCTTGTTACAAGATTTGTTACTGATAAATCTCTTCAGCCGATTGATTGGTAACCTATTGTTTCTGAAGAACTCATCAGCAATAATAATGAATGGTAAAATTGCTCTCTGTTGAATATCGTGATTAGGTTGCATTGTAGAAGGATGTGTTACAAATGTCTCATCCATTTTCTTTTAATCCGGGGGGCCTTACGGTGACTAACAATCACCTGAAAAAATCTCCTCCACCGAGTCTATCTCTCTAACCATCAAACATAAACAGCATCATCATAACGTGATACATTCAAGCCCAAAAGCCTCTGCCGTAAACCCTTGATCTTCCAACTAATAATATAGGAAGAATTAAAAAGCTTTATAGATAGAAAGAGAAAAAGCGGTATCTTTTTGTCTGTCCTGGGATTCGGTCAGGGAAATTATAATGATGCCTTGATGCAGAAGCTGGCACAGAATGGTAATGGGAACGCTTCTTATATTGACAACCTCAATGAGGCAAGAATTCCTTAATTTGGTCAGACTGGCAAAAGTGATTGAATAGATTTCCGTCACAATAACAGTTATAGAAGAAATTTACTTAACAGAGAATCTGGACAAAGCAGGAGTTATTAAACAGGATTTGAGATGCTGAAATGCTCTGACGAGGACACTCCGGATTCTCCCTAGAGAGAATCCGATGAGCTTCCTGCTAAAGCCTCTCCATCTACACAAAAAGAAGTCAAAGATTTATATTTTTTTATAATGTAATGCAAGGAGGTAGGAAATATTATGATAAGAGTTGGAGGAAAACTTAATTGGATTTTGCTTAGTGCAATTTTGTTGGTGGTTGGATGTAGCACGATGGCCGTTGATACTCCTATATCAGAAACGACAACCTCAGATAGTACAAGAAAGATTGAAAAAACCCTGGAAGCTGAATATGGAGATATTGGGTCCCAAGAGAAGTCGGTCATTGCTCAAAAGGGTGAAAGTAGTAATATTTCAAATCAGTCCTCGCTTATTACAGTTGGTGAGGAAGAACAAGAGTCATTTGAAACATTACACCCTTATGATGGTACAGGAGTTGTGTGGAACCGAGCATTTCATTGGCCAAATGCGAGTTACATTAGTATCCATTTCTCAAAATTCGATCTTGCTCCTGGTGATTACGTTGAGATATCAAGTCCTGACGGAAAATACAAATATAGGTATGAGGGAAGAGGTAAAGTTGTTAGAGGGGGAAAGGCCGTCATCAGTTCCTTCTGGGCCAGTCACATACCTGGCGATACTGCTCTTGTAATGCTATACAAAAATAATTCTACTAGAGGGTTTGGTTTTGAGATTGATAAATGGTCACATGGATTTGAGAGCGGTACTTTGCAGAATATGCTCAAAATTGAAGATCAAACAGATATTGAGGCAATCTGTGGAAATGATGATAAAGAGTGGGCCTTATGTTACGATGGGACTACTATATACGAAAAGAGCAGAGCTGTTGCAAGGCTTTTAATAAATGGCACTAGTGCATGTACAGGCTGGTTGATTGGTAGTGCAGGCCATCTCATGACAAACAATCACTGTATTGACACCCAGTCTGATGCAGATAATACGGATTACGAATTTATGGCAGAAGGTGCTACATGTCAAACCGATTGCTCCTCGGGGTTTGCATGTCCAGGCACAGTGGAGGCAAGCTCAGGCGCTCTTGTTAAGACAGATTTTGCTTTGGATTATACCCTAGTTCTTCTGCCCACAAACCTTACTCAGACTTATGGGTTCCTCCAAATAAGGGACGCGCTACCCAATGTCGGTGAAAGGATATATATTCCACAACATCCACATGCCTGGGGCAAACAAATTGCCGTTAATGATGACCAGACAGGTGGATTTTGTCAAATTCATAGCACTAATGAAATTCCATGTCTTAGCGGGCCAGGAGATATAGGTTATTTAGCTGATACCGCCGGTGGAAGTTCAGGATCACCAGTTATTTCATATAGTGACAATCTGGTTGTAGCATTGCATCATTGTGCTAATTGTCCCAATAGAGGAGTCCCTATTCCCTCCATTATTGACCACCTTGGCCCTGATTTGCCTCCAGGCGCAGTAGGTGACGCGTCCTGTACACTGGGCCTGGATCTTAGCTTCATAGCCGGTACTTTTAACATGGACTTCACGGTGGGTCTGACTTCGCCAGCAACCTGGAACGTTTATTTATCTGTAGCAAATGTTGTCGTGCCTCTGTTTTCAATCCCACTTCCTGCGATCAATCCTCCGTTCTCTTTCCCTCTAGCGGTCCCGGGGTTTCCATCCCTTGGAGGTGTTGGCGTTTTGACGACACTTACTACAGCAGGCGGAATAGAATGTTCTGCTTGGAAAACTGTTAATACCGGTCCAATAGCACCGTAAGTGTAAAAAAAATTCAAGATTCAACAATATTGAATATGAACATGAAGGCCTAAAAAACGTAGTAGCTGACAAGCTTGTTACAAGGCACTGGCGACAGCCATCTTATCAATGACTCCGGTAATATATACAATGATGCCCAATCTTATGCTCTGATTACTGAAATAGATGAATTAAACATATAAATTCAAAAAAATACTTGAATTATATTATCAATTTGTCTAGAAACTACCTGTTCTCTAAAACGTAATTTTATATCATCTAAATATAGCATGTTTTAAACAAGAGCCATCTTGAGAGACAGAGTTGTCGTCATTTTATTATGTATTTTGTTTTGATAGAAATTAAATAATATTTTTGAAAGGAGAGAAACAATCATGAAGAAAAAATTGTTCGTTACTTACGCTATTCTGTTTATGTACAGCTTGTTTAGTTTTGCGTCACAATCGCAAGCCAAAGGAATAAACAGCGCACAGACTGTTCCTGTTCCGGCAGTTGGGATAGTGGAAGGGCCAACTACCAATGTCATGGTAGTAAATTCCTTTCTTTCCAATTATATGCCTTATGGACCTGTTGTGGCCCAACCTGCTACCCCATTATTCACAGATGATGCAGAATGGTCTCATTTTCTTTTTTCAATTGCAGTTACAGATTCTCCGGTTCCGAAAAATCAGCTTTTCTATATAGCCCTGTTTTACGACACATCCACAAGTCAGATCCTAACGGCTAACATAGGGACGAACGCCGATCTTTTAAACGCAGGGCAAATATTTACGTACAGCGTGTCATACACAAGCTTGGACGTTATACTTAACCGCGGGAGTACGTATGCCGTTAATGTATACGTTTATCCCATTGGGCCAATTGATGTTGACAGCCTGAACAACAATACCTGGCATATATGTACATTTAGATAGTCCTGATCAGACTTAACCAGTGTGCAGAGAGAAAATTAAAAAGCCCTGATTCCGATGTCAAGAAATCAGGGCTTTTTATGCCTTACATGCGTTGATATATAGTCAAACGGATTTAGTTTTCGAAAAAAATATTCTTTTTTTCTGGACCTGCTGGTAGCAGTGTGTTATAAGCGGAGTTATGACACTACAACTAAATATATACCAGAGGGCTGAATTAAAGAATGTTCATAAACAAGAACTTTATAGGCGATGTGCAGACCGAATAAAAGCAGTGTTACTTATTGATTCAGGTTTAAGCTTTGAAAAAGTATCTGAATATTTGCTATTGGATGACCAAACTATTCGAAATTACATTGATCGATACGAACGTAATGGAATAGATGGTCTTCTCAACGACAGTTACACAGGCTGTGCAACAAAGCTTTCAAAGGAACAAGAAGAGCGGTTAAAAGAGAACATCAAGCAAAACACATACGGGGCCTCAAAAGAAGTGGTTGATTACGTAATAATTGCAGATAATGCGAGGTACTATCGTGCAAAATTAGTGAAACAATACCTTGAAAGTAGTCGGATAAGAATCGAATTCTTACCTTCATATTCACCGAATTTAAATTTAATCGAAAGGCTTTGGAAGTTTTTTTATAAAAAGACGTTGTATAACAAATACTACGAAACTTATGAAGAGTTTAAAGATAAGTGTTTAGGCTTTTTTGTTTTGTCCTGTTTTGCGGATTTAGGTAAATTTTTTAAAACTGGAACTTAGAGATGAAGAATTAAGGTCGTGCCTCCATCTCATTCATCTAAATTTAAAAAGCGTAATTACATTACCAAATGTCTCATTGGAATCAAAAGGCGCAAGCACAAGTGAAATGATATCCCTAACTGCTTGCCTCCGAAGATGCATAGTACTTGACTGCTACAGCCCCGAACAGGAGCACTGATAGAATGTAAAGTCTTTATAAACCTTTCCTGCGGATGACCAAAGATTGAAAACATTCATTATTCCCATACATTATATTTCATATCACTAACAAGACTCTCTTCTTCAGGATGCGTACCCATCCATTTCACAGTTCCTGTCTCTATATTATACACAGCGCCAACAACTGTTACTCTCCCATCATTCGTTCTCCTTCGGGTTGAAGAACTTCTTTGGAAAAGATCCTCTATTGACTGCCACACGTTTGCCTCAACCAGTGCAGAGACAAGGGCTTTGCCGTATAATCTCGGATTGGCCGCTTGCACTTTCTCTAAAGCCGGCTTGATAGGCGCAATTAAGTCGGGGATAGAGCCGCCGTGGACGTCTGCACCTGTGGCAACCGCAGTACACGCGCCACAGTGAGTATGTCCTAATACTACCATTATAGGTGTATTTAAATGATCAACTCCGTATTCAATAGAACCAATTTCATCAGTATTGCAGACATTTCCCGCAACCTTTATTACAAAAATATCTCCCACTCCCTGATCAAATAACATCTCTACCGGAACCCTTGAATCAGAGCAGGCAATTACGGTTACAAAAGGATGCTGTCCGCCTCTGGTTACCTGTTTTCTCCGTTCTGCAGAAATATCCGAATGAGCAGACTGCCCTGAGCTAAAACGTACATTACCAGCTATTAATTTAAGAAGTGCATCAGTTGGATCATGTGGATTTGCAGATGTACCAGATGCGCCCATCATACCAACGAAAACTATCAAACTCACTAAACAACATATAATATACTTTGTCAGTACACTTTTCTTCATCTCCACAATTTCCTCTTTTCCATATTTCATTAAATAATTTATTTACCAGACATATGACGGTTATTAAAACTGTCTAACGGAATAGTAGGTGCGTATAAAAAAAGGCTCACCGAAAGTGGTGAGCCTTTTATCAGTAATTAAATAAATTAAACTTTTAGCATTTGAACTCATGACGATTTTACATCTTACATATAGCGCCTCTAGATTCAACTCAGTAGAAAATCACATTCTACCTCTTAAAATCTTCTTTAATCGTAAATGAAAAGTTGAGTTTTGGTCGCAAGTATATAAACCAGAACGCTACTCCTGCCAGAACAACCCCACCAAAAACATTTCCAAGAAACACAGGGAATTGATTGATAACAAAGAACCCTTTCCAGGTAAGATTGGAGAGGTCTAATGTCTTTCCTGCCATCTTTTCCGCAGCAGCAACAACTTCCGGTTTACTCTTTAAGACTATGCCCATTGGAATAAAATACATATTTGCAACTAAATGCTCAAATCCACTGGCGACGAAACCTGCTATGGGAAATACTAGCGTCATGATCTTGTCTGCCACATTCCTGGCACTGAAACATACCCATACTGCCATACACACCATAGCATTGCAGAGTACCGCCTTTGAAAAGGCATTGGTAAATGTGAGATTGACCTTTTTGTTGGCAATAAGCAGTGCCTTTCCGCCGACCATATAATCATAGAAAGAAAATTGTTGCGCCTTATACACAAAGAATACAATTAATAGACTTCCTACGAAATTTCCAATCAATGAAATCGTCCAGTGATCGAATATTCGTTTAGTTGTAATCCTTTTCTCTATATATCCAATAAAAATCAGACAGTTACCCGTAAAGAGCTCCGCACCACCAACTACAACCAATATCAGGCCAAGACAGAATACAATTGCTCCGACTACTGCTGTAAGCCCGCCGTGCAGTCCGGAATCACATACTACTAAGGTAGCAAATTGTGCACCCATCGCTATAAAAGCGCCGGCATTAACACCCAGCAAAAATGTATTCACAGCGGAATCTTTTGCCTTTACACCTGCTACTGCGTCAAGCCGTGCTGCAATTTGTGGGGGTGAATAGGCGTCTATATCATAAACAGCATTGGTTCTTATTGGAACCTCTGCAGGTTTTGTTGTCTTAACAGATTTTGCAGGCTTAACGGTCTTTGCTGCTTTCGTCGACTTAACAGGTTTTGCAACCTTTGTTGTCCTGACAGTTTTCGACGTTTTAGTAGGTTTTGTTACCTTAACAGCCTTTTTTGTAGTCCTGCTGCTTTTTGCAGTCTTAACAGTTTTTCCAGTCTTGTTTTCAGCCATTTTGACCTACTTTCTTATTCTTTGGTGCTCGTAAAAACACAAACCAGTATACACCCGCAACTAATATGATACCGCCAAATAAGTTTCCAAGGACAACGGGAATCAAATTATCAACTAAGAAGCCTTTACCGCAGGTAAGATTCGAAACATCTAAAGGCCCTCCATTTACTCTTTCAACAGCCTCCATTACGAAACGGTTACCTTTCAAGAGAAGACCCATCGGAATGAGCCACATATTAACGACACAGTGCTCGAACCCACAAGCTATCAAACAAGCTATTGGCCAGAGTAAAGATAAAACCTTATCCATGTTATTTCTGGCGCTATAACACAACCAGATACCCAGGCATACCAGAACATTACAGAGAACCCCTCTGGCAAAAGCAACGCCAAACGCAAGATTAACCTTATCATTGGCAGCAATGACAATTTTGGCCCCAAGCAGATGGTTGTTGGTTGTCCACTGTGCGGAAATGTATATCCAGAAAACTATACTCAATGCGCCTAGAAGATTTCCGATAAAAGCGATAACCAGATTCCTGGTTAGATCACCACTCGTAATCTTTCCGGCAAAAAAGGACATAGCAATAAGACAATTGCCCGTAAAAAGCTCCGCACCAGTAATTACGATTAGAACCAAAGCCATGGTAAAAGTGACACCACCAACTAACGCATTTAAACCGAAACTGGAGGTTGCTGTATGTGTTACCATCATCATTAGCTGTGCTCCTAATGCAATAAAAACACCGGCAAGGATGCTAAGGGAAAGCGTTGTCAGGAAACCCATATTCGCTTTTGATATTCCCACCTGCCCTACTCTGTTTGCCATCATCTTGGGAGCATAAGCGTCGATATCAATGAATGGCGTGTTGGCCAGCTGAGTTGTACTTGAAATGCTTTCTACTTCATTCTTACTCTTATCAGACATAAATGTA
Organism: Candidatus Scalindua sp.; assembly: GCA_021777035.1. GTDB lineage: Bacteria > Planctomycetota > Brocadiia > Brocadiales > Scalinduaceae > Scalindua. The sequence goes on from JAIQZR010000010.1 coordinate 102,886, forward strand.
CCGCCTTTCAATATGAAAATAACGGAATATACAGAAAAAACAAAGTATTGGCTGTATATGCCGGTGAAACTCGTCGTATTCCTAATATATATACAAAGACATCCTTTAAATACTACGTGGATGAAGCGCAAATTGAATACCTAGATTTTAATAAAGTAGCAGTTCGATATTTTATCTGACAATTTATACCAATCGCCAGGTAGCTATGAATGCATCATGAGAAAATTTCCAAACTACTGTAAGTTTACTCAATATCGCAAATGCATTAGACTTATATAAATCTAAAACCTCGGTTTGTATTTTTTGAAAGATCCCAGAATTCGCGGCATTGTACTGTTCAAAACGGTAAAAGTAAAATAAAATTTTAATATCTGAAGTTTTTTATTCTAGCAAGACAGCGTCTTATTTCAGCCACATTACTGCTCGGTCTAATATTACATCAAATATTCAATATTACATCAAATATTCAATTTTCTCACAATACCGATATGTACTTATATATATGCACAACAAGAAGATACAAATATTCACCCTGCTCTTTTTTTTATGTTATCTGGAACTCTGGTGTTATTTGAAGTACAAAAAAACAGTTATTAGCAATGGTTCATATTCGCCTTTTTCATAGACAAAAAATGGTTTTTTCTGAATTACCCTATATAATCAACAGAACTTACAACGCACAACTGGATACATTACCGGTAGCATAGCCCAACAGAAACCTTCCAAAAATGGAAAATCCAGCAAGGACGTTGTTGACATGTGATGCAAAATAAGGTAGTCATATCATAACGAAACCATTTAAACGTCTCTTTAGAGAACAGAAGTAATTTTCTAGTCTTGTTTAAAGGAGGAGAAAGATGTCTTTAAAACCCGGTTCTTATTGCCTTGATACAAATTCAGGAAGTTTGAATGTTTATACTTTCAAAGAAGGCTTGCTTAGTAAATTAGCACATGATTTACTGATCGATATAACCGAATTCAAAGTTAATCTGGATGTACCGGAAGCAGGTTTTGATTCAGGAAGTTTGAAACTGGAGATACAGACAAACACGCTAAAAGTCATTTGCGCCCTGAAAGATGGAGAAAGGACAGACGCGTTAAAAGAGAAAGATATCGCAGATATTGAAAAAGATATGGGTGGTAAAGTATTACATCCGGATAAATACCCTACCGCTAATTTTTGTTCTAAAGCCATTCATGAAAAAGAGGGTGGCTATAAAATAAATGGAGATTTAAGTCTGCACGGTGTTACCAAATCTATTGATTTTGATATCGACACCAGCGGTGGAAATTTAAAGGGAATGATTACTTTACTTCAGAAAGACTATGGGATCAAACCTTTCAAGGCAATGATGGGCACTTTGAAGATAAAGAATGAAATTAATATCGGCTTTGATTTGACTTTGGGCTGACCCTGATTATATGAGACAACCATCATAGACATACTTAGACTTTCTTGAAAAATTAACCTGGGGTATTCACTACGCTAATACAGAAAAGCTACACGTGTTTATGTAAACCTCTTGTATTAATAAAGTGAATACCCCGGACGCATTATGTTTTATCAAGGTATCCGGTTTTATTCCTTCAGCACTTTTGACTCATCGCTATTTGACCATTCTTTGATTTTATATTCGACCTTTCTTGTAGAGATACCAAGTATCTTCGCTGCTTTAGACTTACTACCGTTAGTAGCTTGAAGTGTTTCAAGGATGACTTTCCTCTCGACCTCTTTCATAGTTGTGCCCGATGGTATACGAAATGTGTCTTTCTTCGCCTTTCTTAAACTTTGACCTATGTTTGAGGGAAGATTGTCCGGCTGGATAAATTCATTCCTCGCCATCACCACCGCCCTTTCAACCGCATTTTCAAGCTCTCTTACATTGCCAGGCCAGTCATAATTATTCAACACCCTGGCACTCTGTGCACTAAACCCCTTAACATCCTTTTTGTTTTTCTCCGCATATTTTACCAAAAAACTATCTGCCAACAGCCCAATGTCCTCTCTCCTCTCTCTTAACGGTGGAAGCTCCAGATTGATTACATTTAACCTATAATATAAATCCTCCCTAAACCGCCCCTCTCTGATCTCCTCCTCCAAATCCTTGTTTGTCGCCGCAATTATCCTGACATCCGACTCCAGCGTCTTCTCCCCGCCTACCCTCTCAAAACATCCTGTCTCAAGTACCCTTAATAGCTTTATTTGTACATATAAATTCAACTCTCCAATTTCATCAAGAAAAAGACTACCACCATCCGCCAACTCAAACCGGCCTCGCCTCTCACTCACCGCACCCGTAAATGCCCCTTTCTCATGTCCAAACAACTCACTCTCCAATACACCCTCAGACAACGACGCGCAATGAAGCGCTATAAACGGTTTATCCCTTCTGTCGCTATTATGATGAACCGCATGGGCAACCAGCTCCTTGCCAGTTCCGGTCTCACCATATACTAACACCGTAGCCACAGTTGGCGCAATCTCTGTAATCGTCTTAAAAATAAGCTGCATCTTCGGCGTATTACCAATAAAACCGGAAAAACCATACTTATCGTCCAGCTTCTGCCTCAACTCTCGATTCTGTAATACAAGAAGTTGCTTTTCCCATATCTTCTTAAGTATCAATTCCAACTCATCAATGTTTACAGGCTTCGTCAGGTAATCATCAGCTCCTTTCTTCATTGCATCAATCGCCGTTTGCAGAGAACTGAATGCCGTTATCATTATGACAGGTATGTCCGCATCTTTTTTCTTGACCTTCTCTATAATAGAAAAGCCACTAATGTCCGGCAACTTCATATCAGTAATAACTATATCAAAGTGCTCGGTATCGATTAAGCTTAACGCCTCATTGCCCGTATACACGCAACTGGTATCATAACCGTCCTGTAAGAGAATTTTCCTCAAACCATTGGCCGCGTTTTTATCATCATCTATTAATAGTATTCCTGGTTTCTTCATTTTCTGTATTAAGAAAAAGGTAATTCAATTATAAACTCGGCACCATCATTAATTTCTTTAAACCTTATATTGCCACCATGAGCATGAATATGTGTTTCAATATCTTCTGCAAAAAAATCTTTCAAATAGAATTTTCTTGTCAGCTGAGAGATGAGATTAAAGAAGAGTATGTAAACATGATTTATCCATATGCTATATCCCTTCTCAATTGCCGATTCATGGATGCCCGTTGTTGAGAAAAAACGAAACATGTATTTATTTTAGTGATGTTAAGTCCCCGCGCAATTACTTAACCGGCGCAATAATTATGCCTATAATTACATATTTATGAAAATGCATTATAATTTGATGTATAAATATTTTACTGATAACAGCTTACAACCTCAAGGTATAATTCAAAAACAAACACCCGATTTCGCAACACATAAGCAATGCGAATAATTTACAGAAACCGCCTTTTTGCATCCCTTATATTCCGCAATTATTGCGTATATATAAATAAAAACGTATAACAGGATCTTTTCCATTATTTTGTTTAAAGCCCTAAGACCCTATTTTCCCCAGCCTTAATGTATTGCAGCAATCTTTTGCATACGAAAGATTATTATTGGTATGGACATTGCGATGTGTTATTAGTATAAGATCATCTGTGAAGAAATTTTCTATAAAATAAATGATGTATCGATTCATGTAGAATTAATAGCTCGTTCCGTCTCAATACAAAGAACATCTGAAAGGAGAGTATCAAATGGATATATATAAATACGCAATGAAAATGGAATTAGATGGCAGGCATTATTACCTTGATTTGGCAGAGAAAACCAAGAATACGGGTATTAAGAATATACTGACGATGATGGCGGAATCTGAGGCCAAGCACTACAACATAATCTTGAGTATGCAAAAAAAAGATAAAACACAATATTCTATGGATAGTGAGAACTTAACAAAAGTAAGGAATATTTTCGAGAGAATGAAAGAAGAAAAAAAAGAGCTTGATGTTGATGTCTCACAGGTAGAATTTTATAAAGAGGCTTTAGAAGTTGAGACAGATAGCGAAAAATTTTATCTGGAAAGAGCAGATGAAGAGAAAGACCCACATAACAAGCAAATATTTTTAACATTAGCAAAAGAAGAAAAAAGCCATTGCATTCTCCTGGAAAACCTGGTCAATCTTGTATCACAACCTGATACCTGGGTTGAAAATCCTGAGTGGTACCATGTAGAGGAAGATTAAAGTATTATGTTGTACCGACCTGTCCGGCAATAAGAACATGCAACATTTTTGTTATTATTCCAGACCGTGATACAACCTACGTGACTCTAACCAGACAAGTTAATAACCTCTTTAAACATTACATAAAATGCCTTTTCTGAAATCGGTTCTAAAACAGTATGACCTTGTCATTGACAAGCTCGAACTGCCTGACGGCGTTCGGGAAAGATTACGACATCCCAAACGGTCATTGATTGTCTCTATTCCTATTGAAATGGATAGTGGGGCAATTAAGGTATACACGGGGTATAGAGTTCAGCATGATATTACATTGGGGCCGTCAAAAGGTGGAATACGTTATCACCCCAACGTAAACCTCGAAGAAGTAACTGCCCTGGCCATGTTGATGAGTTGGAAATGCGCATTGATGCAGCTTCCATACGGCGGGGCAAAGGGAGGAATTTGTTGCAACCCCGCAGTAATGTCACTAAAGGAAAAAGAGCGGCTTACCAGAAGATTTACATCTGAAATTATCTGGGCCATCGGACCGGAAGAAGATATACCCGCCCCCGATATGAATACCAATATGCAGACAATGGCATGGATGATGGATACATACAGCATGCTGAAAGGCCATACCACCTTGGGAGTTGTTACCGGCAAACCTCTGGTATTAGGAGGTTCTCTAGGAAGAGAGGAAGGGACGGGAAGAGGGGTTTATTACATGGTAGAAGAGGCAGCAAAGATCGTGGGGAAAGAGCTGAAAGGACTTAAAGTCGCTATACAGGGCTTTGGAAATGTCGGCTCAACCGCTGCCAGGTTGCTTTGCGAGCAAAAAAGTCAAATTATTGCCGTAAGCAATAGCAAAGGTGGGATTTATAATAAAGATGGAATTGACATTGAAAGCCTGGCCCAGCACGTTAGTGAAAACAAGGCGATCTCCGATTTTCCTGACGTTGAAATAATAACAAACGAAGAGCTTCTTACCATGGATTGCGATGTCTTGATTCCCGCATCGGTAGAAGGACAAATCACCAGGTACAATGCGGACAATATCAAAGCCGGAATAATTGTTGAGGGCGCTAACGGGCCGACAACACCTGAAGCAGGCAGGATTTTATCAGACCGAAACATTTGTGTAATACCTGATATACTTGCAAACTCAGGAGGTGTTGTCATATCATATTTCGAGTGGGTGCAGGATCTTCAATTTTATTTCTGGAAAGAGAATGAAATACAGCAACGATTAAAAACAATAATGACAGATATATTTAATAGTGTTTTATCAATGTCACAAGAAAAGAAAGTTGATATGAGGATGGCAGCATGGACGCTCGGTATCAATCGCATTGCAGAAGCGCAGAAACTCAGAGGGCTGTATCCATGACAAATTATTTTTTTAAATCGTAAAAAAGTAGAATGTTTTTAATGTTATTTTTTTGAAAGGAGTATTGATATGAGCGTATTAGTTACTAAAGAAGCACCGGATTTTACGGCGGCAGCCGTGTTAGCTGACGGCAGCATCAAGGAAGATTTTCGCTTGTCCGATTTGAGGAGGAAATATGTAGTGCTTTTCTTCTACCCGCTGGACTTTACCTTTGTATGTCCTACAGAGATAATTGCCCACAGCAAACGAATGGATGAGTTTAAAAAACGAAACGTGGAAGTTGTTGCTGTCTCTATTGATTCACAATTCAGCCATTATTCCTGGCGTAATACGCCTGTTGAAAAAGGTGGAATTGGCGCGATAAAGTTTCCAATGGTAGCAGATGTAAAACACGAAATTGCTCAAGCCTATGGAATTGAATTTGCCGATGCCGGGGTCGCATTACGCGCGTCATTTTTGATCGACAAAGATGGCATTGTCCAACATCAGGTAGTTAACAATCTCCCACTTGGGCGAAATGTCGACGAAATGCTTCGCCTGGTTGATGCCCTACAGTTCCATGAGAAGCATGGAGAAGTATGCCCTGCCGGATGGCAAAAGGGTGAGGATGGCATGAAAGCGACGGCAGATGGTGTGGCAGATTATCTATCTTCCCACTCTGAAGATCTATAAACAAACCAAGTTTGCCTGCCCGGCAAGCCGTTCGGACGGGAAGTGTCTACCTGTCCGCCTGTTTGTTAGGCGGGAAGTGAACTAAAGTGCCTAAAGTTGAAAAATAAGAGTTATTACGACTTTAGGCACTTTTAATTTGAGGAAATACTATGATTACAGTCGGAACAAAAGCACCGAATTTTTCTTTAAAAAACCAGGACGACAAGGAAGTATCACTAAAAGATAACAAGGGCAAATGGACAGTGCTATACTTCTACCCAAAAGATAATACATCCGGATGTACAAAAGAGGCCTGTGATTTTACCGAATCCCTTAAAGATTACAAAAAACTGAACGCAACTGTTTTGGGAGTCAGCCCTGACAGTACGGAATCACATAGAAGCTTCATTGAGAAGCAGGATCTGGGCATTACCTTGTTAAGCGATCCCGATAAAAATGTGCATAAAGCATACGGCGCCTGGGGAATGAAGAAAAACTATGGTAAAGAATACGAGGGAGTTATCCGGTCAACCTTTATCATATCTCCTGAGGGTAAGATTGCTGAAGCATGGAGTAATGTGAAGGTGCGGGTTAAACGCTCCCCGGACAAAAAACGCCGAGGACAAGAGGACGGAGAAACACGTCATGCAGACGTTGTTAAGGGACGGCTCAAAGAGCTTCAGAATGAGTAAGGGTTTTTTATCGAAGGCACACCGTAAAAAAGATTGAGAGAATCCGGGTCGTCACTCACTCCAATACTCCAACCTGCCCAAGACGCGTTCCCAAACTCCGGAATTTGGGAACGCACAAAGCTTCCGGTTGTGTATCTTTTATAAAATCGATAAGCTTTGCAAGGTCAACGGCATACTCTCGCCCAAAGTCATTGGAGTCACCCTGCACATAACATACCCGGCATCATGTATAAGCGAATCACAAATGATGGTCTCAATGCCTTTTTCTGATGCATCAGTCATTTTTATAATTTATTACCCACCTTAACTGGAACAGTAGACGAAAATAGACGAAAATAAACACAAAACAGCAAGCATACAATATGAAGTATATTTCATGATAAGATGCACAATATATTGAACTATCATCCTCTTTCGTCCCTCCATAAGAGGCTACTGCGATTATAGCCGAAAATAAGCTCCTAACTCCAATAAGGAACATACTTTGCGTCTTTCCTTGCTTCAGATACACCTGTTTTTTTTACCAACTCACCCTCCAAAGTCGCATTTATAACTCGTGTAACCTGTGCCGATTTAGGCTCTTCAAGCCCGAACCTTTCACGTAAGCTCTTATTTGTCATATACTTTCGCTGAACATATTGTAAACATGCATGCAGATAACAGGCACGCACTCTATCTTCTTTTCCCATATCTTCAAAATCCTGATGCGCAAACAAAACCGATCGTGTATGTTCATCCGTTTCCTCAAACAAAGGTGCAGGTAGTTGATAAAACTCAGTTTGAAATATAATCTTATCCACCCCGCTTCCCCGCTCTTCACACACACCAATCCTTCGCATGAAGGAAGCCAATGCTTCATTGCGTGATTTTGGAGGACTGTCAAGAAAACGGTCTGTCTTTACCAATGGCCTGCCAGGATTTGTAATTTCTACCCGATTTGAGAATATTTCTATCATGGGTGCCGTGCCTGTAAGATAAAAATCCTGATGGATCAAGGCGTTTGCCACCAACTCCCGAATGGCAATATCAGGAAACATCGGAACATCTTTTCTCAGGGCCTTTCCAATAACCTCGTTTGAAGGCAAAACAGTATTAAGAAAATCTATTAATCCTTCAAACCCGCACGCGTAACCTTTGCTTCCAACCTGTTCACGAATTGTCTCTATCTTGTTCTCACCTTTATATTGAATAACCCTGATTGCCTTACGTTTTAAAGATGAGAATTTAGAAATATCCCTGGCAAATAATATTGCGCCTAGATTTGTTATATTCCATTTGCCATTATCCCCTAACAATACCATTTCCTCTGATTCTAAGGCATTGATAATTCCATCACGAGAATCCGGTAGCGGCAAATTGAGAAGAGAAAAATACGCAGGATAATCAATCAATAACAAAACATCTTCCGCCAGGAGATTCTCCTGTGCGATCCCACGTTCAAACGGAGTTTCGTCAAAAATACGCCACAACTCACGTTCTTTTTCAGGAAAATCTTTGAGTTTTTTCAGGTATGATCCGACTCGAATATATTCTATATTCTTAAATTGAACCGGATGACGAAATGCAGATCCGATTTCCAATAAAACTACCGGCTTGTCCTCCAAAGTCAATTCATAAAAATCGAACTTAATCTTTGGCGATAGATGCTGCAACAACCAGTTTTCAACTTCCTCATCCCCAACTTTAGACTCTCTTGGTTTAAATGTGGTTCCAATAATGTCATGACTTCCATCTTCAATTCCCCAAATCAAATATGCCTTAACTTTTCCGACCAGAGCCGCTGAGTTAGAGAGCGCGGAGAGATACTGACCGATCTCTTCAGCATCTGCTTTATTATGCTTGAATTCAACCCATTCTGTTTCTGTGGGTAGTCTACGCAACTCTTGGACAACACTACAATAATACTCAGTTGATCTGCCTGAATTCATGTTTCTTTCCAATCTCCCAAACCAATTTCAACTTCTTATCTGTAATCTGAAATCTCAGTAAAATACCATTATCGAGAATTATCGTTTCAATCTTCAAAAGTAATTGCTATTGTGTCCAGATCAGCTCTTCCCGTATTTCAGGAAGGGAATCGATATCCGATGATTTGTGACGCACTGCATCACGAATGGTAAGGCGCAACTGAACCACTCTGGACTGAAAGTCCAGAGGTTCAAAATCACGGGCTAAAAGCCCTTTTTATTCCGATAGAAAATCTACTGTTAAACTATAAACGGTATAGTTTCAGTGTCCGTTATTAGCCAACTTATTGTCAACAAATTTTTTAAAAAACAGCTGAAAGCCTTGCACTGAAAGTGCATAGTTTTAAACTAGCATGCTGATACAATAAAAAAGGTGCATATAGCGTAGATTGGAGGAGTCACAAACCCTTTGCCTAACTGTGCCGTCAATTTCTGAGACAACTCTTCCAGCACGGCTTTGCCGTATTCTGCCCTCGATTTCCCCGCCTGTTCATTCTAAACAATCTGCTGTCCAATCCACCAATAGGCATGTACCATAGTGCGATTTATGGAGCGATAAGTGGTCGTTTGCACGTCTTCCAGAATTTCAACGATTTTTTGATAGAGAGGCAATACCGGAACTGGTCTGCTCTTCATGTGTCTTTCTCCTCATCCCCTGTTTCATACGTTATAGGTTGTTCTCCCCTGGAAATGCGATTAATAGCCTGGACTGTAAGGCCAGTGCGAACGGAAAACTCCTTTTGGATCATATCCAACGATTCCATTATCTCTTTAAGGATTTCAGCCGGAGGTACTGGATGGGTTTATCTCTTCAGATCTAATAGCCTTTGGAATCGCATAAAATCTCGTATTTTCAAATAACGGTTCACATGTTTGTCAGTTATTGACCTTGATTCCCAAACATTTTTTGCATGGCCTCAATTGCTTCCCTGGCTTTTTCCATATCAGGCATTGTTCCAGGATTTGACGGGTCTCTCAAGTGCCTGCCACTACCTTTATCACTTGCCTGATTTCCGGGCATATTTTTCCCGGTATTGATCTGACCCAAAATATCCCCGACATTGGGTGCATCTACAATTTTTACCCCTTTTGGCAACGTGATATCTTCTTTCGCGAAAGAGACGCCTTCCTCAAACCGAACAGCTTCTGACTTCACCTTCATTCCTCCCATGTTAGTCTCTGATCTTACGGGAAAATTTTTATGAAACCAAACTGTTGAAAAAAATTGAGAAAATTCTACTACATCACACTTCAATCCTAAAAATTCTTCAGTACGAACCTTCTTACCACCCCACTCCTTGAGCGCTTCCTCGCTATAAACATACTGCTTGTTCCCTTTATTCATACCCTCCATGAATTCTGAAATATCTATTTTTGTCGCCTGATTCATCTTAGGGTTATAATTGTAAACAACATTTTCGTTACGGTCTGTGTAGGTAAAACTCTCATTCTTTTGTTCCATACCAAACATCTTTATAGTACCGGAACTGTGATGCGCTTCGTATTCACCCCACTTATCAATACGTACGATATCCGTTATCACATTTCCCATCGGGTCTACTGTCTTTATTTCAATCTCTGCAGACTTAAAATCATAAACCTCTTGTGCAGAATACCCCTTTCCACACACTCCTATTACCAAGGCAATCGTCAAAATGCCCACAGACAACACTTTCAACATTTCTGATCGTTTCATTCCCGGCCCCCTTCTTTAAAAAAAGTAATGACTAAAATCAGGCTAAGCATAATGGTCTTTCGGCAAAAAAACACTTTGGACACCAAAGGTTATTTCTATTTTTCAACCTCTTCTACCATGCATTTATTCTATAATCAATCTTTTTCCTGTAGTCTGATGTTGGTGTTGAGTATGGGCTGAATGGGTTGCCATGTGGTGGATAGAGGTAGAGAACAAGCGTAGTTTTTCCCCGAACAAATCCTGATCGCATCCAGTACCAAATCAAAGTTATAACGTATAGCGTTATGGTACGGAAGCGGTATCTCCCTGCATGATTGCAAAAAAGAGATCAAACCTGCCTGTCACTCAACAGATCATAACCCCTCTTGTTTGCAAACCCCAGTTTGAATATCTTATCAACAAGTACGTCCTTCGTTTGTTTGGAATTAGCTGTAATGTTTAATCTTGAGGAGAGTTCCAGGAGTGTATTTTTCTTATGTCTTGAAAGCTCTCCCATAAGTTGATCTGTAGGTAATTCTTCCAGATATTTAAACAGATCGTCGATATTAACGGAACTGACTTTTGCTTTCCTTGCCTTTTTCAGCTTAGGAAGGATAATATCGGCAAGGTGTGGCTTCTCTTTTAACGAATCTAGAAAAGAGACAAGTGTATTAATAGACTGGGACAGTTGGCGCTGCTCTGGTTCGTCCGGAAGTTGAGCAATGTTATTTCTCAGTGTATCAAGCTCCGTAATTATCTCCTGGATACCCTCTCCCATACTCTGCTTTTCATCATCTCCGGGCAGGAGAGAAATGCACTCTTTTATTTTCGATAATGCATCATGTATATTCAGGCTCTTTTTTTTCTTTGCCATATTCAATCACCAATTTTATTCAAAAATTCCTCCGTTACCCGTTTGTATTGCTCAGCTACGCGTTTAGAGTTGTCATCTTTCAACAGAAAAACCGGTACCGCCTGTGCTGCTGCCTCCGTATAACCTGCACCCCATGAAATAAAATCTTCAAAACAGAGACCACCGTAATGTCTGCGAAGATCATTCATCTTATCTTTATGTGTGTTTACTACACCCTGCCCAAAAGTACGTACCATGGTAAACAGTATTCCCTTAAGTATAATGTCACTAATTTCAGAGCCAGCTAAAGCGCATTTCTTATGCATCATGTCATTCAACTCCCTGATTTTTTTCATTAGTATACTTATTCCGATTGTTGACATGTGATCCGGTATTGCTGTTATTACATAACAATCGCTAGAAGCAAGTGCATTTTGAGTAACAAGATAAAGATTTGGCGGACAATCTATAAGGACATAATCGTAGTCATCTTTGACCCTGTTAATAAAATCTCTAAGGATACGGCGCTGATCCACATAGAAAAGAGCATCTCTTATATCGTCCGACGTATCCATGCCAAAAGTTTCTTTTACCTTTTTCAATGTACGCTTAAGGACAAACATCTGTTCCTGCAAAATACCGGATTCTATTTTTCTCCAAACCTTTGCGGCCAAGTCAATATCAATACCCAACAGATCTACGTCCGACGGAATCAGGTCAAGACCCCTTACCACATCTTTTACAATCTTGCCACCGGAAAACAGTTCAATGGGTGATTTCCATATAATACTTTTGTATTGAGGCTTTTCATCACTATCCTTTAGATAATGTTCAAAGAGTTTGGCAGTAGTCCCATCTTCACTTTTAAACACTTCCCATCGTTCGGGAACAACACACAAAAAAGTAAGATTAGTCTGAGGGTCAACATCAACAAGCAGAACCTTCTTATTGTGATAAAGAGAGAGTGCACAACCAATATGGTAGGTCGTAGTCGTCTTTCCAACTCCGCCTTTATAGTTAATAAATGAAACAACTTTTCCCATAGTAACACTGCCTTCTTGTCAAAAGCCACCCAATCTACATTTTGAAGAATAGTTTCATGCTTTATCACTTTGAAATATAACGAACACCTTTTACGACAAGCCAGACAAAACCGGCAGATGCAGAGATACCTCCCAGGACAGCTATGACCAGGTGTGGATTGCCAAGATCACGCTCATAAGCAAGCATTAAAAGCCCTGAGAACAGGAAAAACAAGGGCAGAATATACCATTTCCCGTATTTCTTTACTTTGACCGAATGTTCACATTTTTCACATTTACCAAAAGCCATTTTTTCTCTAAATACCACTCACTAATTTCTATTCTTGTTCTTCTACCAGGCAAGGATACATTTCCTACATTAGAAATTCAATCTATTTGTGCAATTCATTTCTCAAAACATATCTGCTTGTTTTCTGTAACTGGCCAACTAGTAATCCCTAATCGATACTTCGGCGCCCAAAGAATATAATATTGACAATGCTGTATTGTATATGATAATTTGTGAGGCCGCTTCGTTTCCTGCTCCTTATATTGATGCCGTGAGAACAAATCAGACCGTAACAGTGGGATATTTTTACGTTGGGGCTTTTATATTCTGGCAAAGTCCAAAGGAAGTGTTTTTTACATTTATGGACAAAGTTGATGCCGACCAGAAAATTACTACAAACAATGCAGTCGAGAAGATTACCAATAATATTTGTTTTACTTCGAATTATAACTGACATTTGTGTGACTTTTTTTGTTTTAATCACCGTATATACATTAAGACATTATACAGATCTAATCCCAGGTACAGATTTAATCCCAGGAGTTGAAATTGTAACAGTTAGTACACCAAATTTTCCGCCATTTCTCAAGATGTCGGTTTACTTTGCCCCACTTTTTGCGGTTGTAAATGCACTTGCCGGACATTACGTAATTTCTACGAAAAGAGGAATACGTGAAGTTCCCGGTTTAATAGTCTCTGCTACTGCATGGATTGCTACTATTAATTCACTGCTTTTCTTTGTAATGGGCACCGACTTCTTTTCACGTTTGGTTTTAGCGTGGAGCTGGGTCGGGGTTATATTCTTATCCTCTGTTGGAAGACTGCTTGTAGCAAAACTAGAAGTTTTCACACGTGAGAAAGTTAGAACAAAAATTCTAATACTTGGTGAAGGAGAAATCCCTGAAAGGTTATCACAAATAATTTGCAAGAGTGGTGTAAAAATAGCGAAAGAGTGGGAAGGCAAAGCAGACGCAACAGAAATTTGGGACGCAAGAACAATGGTTGGGCCAGAAGAAAATGCATCTGTTGTTTTAACCTGGTGTAGAGAAAATCATGTGCGTTACTTTACAATACCAAGCGCACTAATGCTGCAAACCAGAAATGTAGTGACGCATGAGGTCGCAGGTCTATCAGTAGTTGAATTTAAGTCAACCCCCTTAGATGGATGGGGAGCACTAGTAAAAAGAATTTTTGATTTTTTTGGGTCCATAATTGCGTTAATCATTTTTTCTCCCTTACTACTACTATGCGCTATTGCAATCAGGCTTGACTCACGTGGTAGCATAATATTCAAGAATACACGTGTTGGATATAGAGGGAAAATTATTAAAGTTTGGAAATTTAGAAGACTTAAAACAGAAATGTGTGTTGACTCCGAAAATGATTCATATGCGTCACAATATGAAAAAGAATTGATTTCTAGTGAGAAAAACAAGAGGAAAGGCCCACTTTATAAAATAGTAAACGACCCAAGGGAGACAAGAGTAGGGACGTTTTTAAACAGAACATCTCTTGATGATCTTCCTCAACTTTGGAATGTACTTATAGGAGAAATGTCATTTGTAGGCCCTCGTCCTCATCAAGTACGAGAAGTAGCAAAGTATGAGCCTTGGCAAAAAAGATTATTTGCTGTTCGCCCCGGTATTACCGGCCTTGCTCAAGTTAGTGGAAGAGATGATTTGAATTTTGACGAAGAAGCCAAATTAGACATAGAGTATATAGAACTATGGAGTCTTTGGGATGATATTATAATAATATGTAAAACATTTTTTGCAATTTTCGTAAGGGCTTTAAAATAGTTTATATCCAAAAATAGCGTTGTAAAAGCTGCCCACTGACAGATTCCCTAGGATACTTATTTCGTCTACTTCAATTTTCGTGACTACCACTGGCTTCGTATCGAACTATTATGTCTAATTTCCATAGCCATGTTACACTGTCCTTTCGTGTGCTCTCAATTACTACGGACTGTTTGTTCATAAACATTAACTGTCTGCTCGGCAATCTTCAGCCAGTTATATTTTTCTGCTATCTGGAGTTGAAAATCTCTTTTCTCAGTACATGAAATACCTTTGACTAAAAGCTTTTTCATTTTATTTTTCAAGTCATTAATATCACCACATTTAAAAAATCTCTCACTTGGAAGATCAACTTCAAGGTTAGCAGGAATATCGGAAACCAATACAGAAAGGCCGTAGCTCATTGCTTCCAGGAGGGCAATGGGAAGCCCTTCGTGATAAGATGGCAGAACAAATAGGCAGGCGTGGGAGAAAAGTTGATTTAAAGGCTCTCCTGTAATATATCCTGTCCTGGTAATCCTTTTGTCCTGATCAATTCTCTCTTTCAGCTCTTTGCTATACTCTGTTTCATGATCCGCATCCCCTGCTATAACCAGTTTACAGTCGGTATCTATTGACTGAAATGCATCAACAAGCAGATCAAGTCCTTTTTCAGGGACGAATCTGGAAACGGCAATCAGATACTTCCCTGGTCTTACATTGAGTTTATCAAGGAAACCGGTCTGCTCAGATGACTCCGGCAAAGTCACACCATTGTAAATAATATAGGAACTCTTTTTGCACCGTTTTCTGATTATGCCTTGTATGACCGTTGATATTACAATAATATTGTCCGCAAATTTCCCCCCGACGTATTCACCAGCACGCAACATGGCCTTTGCCGCTTTTCCCCATTTCTGCCTGTCATAATCAGGGCCATGGTTTGTTACAACGACTTTAAGGCGGAGCATTTTTGCAAAAGGAACCATAAGCCCCGGGCCGACAGCATGAATATGGATGATATCAGCGTTTAGTCTCCGGGCTTTTAAAACGGCAAGAAAGGTGTGAATAATAGCTTCAATACTTTTTTTGTGTGGGGCATAGAGATGGACAAGCTTTACACCGTTCCATTCAAGCAGCCTTTTTGATACATAAGGTGTACGCGTTGCGACAAAAACCTCATGTCCCATTTGTGCAATCAAGGGATAAAGCTCCTGACAATGCTTTTCAACGCCCCCCGGAATGTCAGGTATGCCTCTCGTCCCAGCCACAAAAATCCTCATTCTATTCTCTATAGCCTGACATGTTAATGGTTATTAATGACAAATCTAATTGAATTTAAAAAGCCTGAAAGTCTCTTACCGGTCGCATCTCCTACGATGCTAAAATCATTCCTGCGTGGACTGAAAACCCAACTCTTTTTGTTAAATATAATCAGGAGGTCAATTCAAGTTCTTTTCCCATCATAACCCGTAGTTTGTTCTTTAAAATCCATTTGATAGCGACACTCATATTCTTCTTTATCACTGGCACTGCATTACCGACCATCCAACACTCCTTATTACAGACATCAACCGCTTTACGAACTTCGGACGCCCGTTTACTGTTCCATATGTCTTCGAAAGTTTGTTCACGAATGTTACCCATTGACATTTTAGAATTCATTCCATTACAAGGGAGCACATCACCGGAAGGGTCTATGAAACAGGACTCTGTACCCGTTTCACATTTTAAAAACCTCTTTCCTCCCTGTGCATAATTTATAAGGCCATAATTAAAATATGCCCTGAACCATTTTTTAGGTGACTTAGATTTTAACAGTTCTACTACTAATTTAGAAAATTCATTACTTACAATGTCGGGTTTTTCCAGGCGGTTATCGAGCTTACAAAAATAGTGGGAGTTATGTAGTGTTGCCGTGGCAAATTCATAACCTAAAGCATCTGACAACTCATAGAGAGGCAACAAATCCTTACAGTTCATATCCTGTACCGTCATACCAAACCCGATATCCTTGATACCCATCTTTCTTAATGTTAGCAGTGTCCTTAGCCCTCTATCAAACCCATTACGTATTCCCCTGATAGTGTCATTAGATTTTTGAAGCCCTTCAATACTTATCCTTATCCCCAGATCCGGATATTTTTTACACAGTTCTATTATTCTTTCTGTAAAGAAGCCATTGGTGCTTATTACGATACGCTTTGTTTTAGGCCGTAACAGATTAACAATTTCTGCAATATCCTTTCTGATAAAAGGTTCTCCTCCGGTTATATTTATAAATCTTAACCCCGCAGGTAGTTTCTCAATATCCTGCAATGTGATCTCTTTATCAGCCTTTGTAGGATGACGCCAGACATCACACATATTGCATTTTGCATTGCATCTGTATGTGAGTATGACGCATATTTCTTTTGGAAGATGAATTGTATGACTCATTTATAATTTTACTTTCTATAAATTTTACCAATAGACCTATGTGATATTTTTTTATTTCATACTACACATATGTGAATTAGTTATCAAGATTTCTTAATTACTCTTTGATATATATTCAGCAAATCCTGATAATGTTTTTCTGGATTAAATTCTGACTCTACGAACCTTCTGGCATTTAGTCCCATTTTGATACATGCCGCATTATCATAAAAAAGTGTTTTTATCTTCTCGCTTAAATCCTTTGCATTACCAGGTTCAAAGGTAAAGCCGGTTTCTCCGTTTTTTACTAATTCAGGTATTCCACCTATTCTAGAGCCAATGATTGGTTTTCCCATGGCGAAAGCTTCCAGTGCAGACATAGGATTGTTTTCATACCACTCAGATGGGATTACAACGAACATGCTCTTTTGTATTTCCTTATATAAATTTTCACCTTTCATATATCCAAGAAATTTAACATTGTCCATACTATCCAGTTCGACCCTCTCTTCAAGCTCATCTTTTATTGGTCCATCCCCGATTATTTTTAAGATAATTCTGTTTTCAGTATTTAATATTTTAACTGCCCCGAGCAGCGTATGTAGTCCCTTTTCAGGCGAAAGCCTGCCATAATAAACAACAGAATTTTCATTACTTATTTCATTTTTTGGATATGTAAACTTTGTTGCGTCTATAAAATTCGGTAAATGTACTATTTTTTTTGAGAACCCCATCTCTTCTAATTTCTTTTTAAGAAATTTACTCGGAGTAATGAAGAGATCTACATTATCATAAATATCTATTAGTTTGTGATGAAGAAACATCTCAAAAGCAGCTAACATGCTTTTGCCAAACGATTGTTTTACGCATCTTTTTTTAACAATCTGAAAAAATTTCTTTCCCCCACATGCATCACAAGGCTTCCCGTTAGACAGCATAGAATAAGATGCACAAACCATCTTATAATCGTGAAGCGTCATAACAACAGGAACTCCCCTTCTTTTCAGTTCATGAAGGATAGAAGGAGAAATCTGATGGTGAATATTGTGAAGATGTGCAATGTCTATAGAATATTTGTCCAACAATTTTGAAAGCCTGGTTTTCGCTTTAAAAGAGTAGAGTATTCGTCCTGCAGTCTTAATCTTTTCCATAATGCCATTACCATTACTATCCAACTCTACATACGGCATAAAATAATTATTGGTTTCACTGGGCATATTCGCCTGGTGATGCATAGAAAAATAGATGGAGTTATGACCATGAGATTCCATCAGTTTTGAAGTATTAAAATAAACAACTTCACTTCCACCGCGTAAGTAATGGAATTTATTTATATGAAGAATATTCAATTTTTGTTGCAGTTCTGATGTTTTCTGTATGTTTACTTTAGTCATGATATTTTTTTGCATTTAGCAAAAAAGAATATAGTGAAGGGACGCCAGATGTATTTTTTTTGGTGTTATACTTACCATTAAGAAAGATCTGATCGGAAACAATTAATCTGCTTTAACCTAACAATAACTGCGGAAATTATTTACGCGCGTCAATTTGTAATTGATCAATAAGTCCTAACAAATTTTCTGCCTGTTTGCGCCAGGTGTATCCTTTATTAACAATCTCAATACCCTCTTTACCCCACTCAGATAAAAACTCTCTATTTTCGTAACAATAATTTATTGCCGCCGCAATTGATTCCGCATTATTATTGCTCAGGTAATACGCGCATTTTTTCCTGTCCATTACATTTTTAAAAGTCCACATATCTGTACAGATCACAACCTTTCCCATCGAAATATATTCAATCAATTTTATAGGGTTATTATTATTCCAATATTGAATATCCGGATATGCCATAATCGCACAGTCACAATAACTAATATACTTTGGAATTTCAGAATGCGTTACAGGGGGCAATAAATAAACCCGTTCTTCTAATTTAAGTTTTTTTATTAATTGTTTGATATCTTCCTTTGCATTGCTGCCAGCGACTGAATCACCTATAAGCAATAAACAAACCTCCTTATTGTTTATCATGCTTATTGCTTCTATTGTTTCAAATAAACCTCTGTTGTAGGAAATTTCACCATGTTGCATCAAAACAAATTTCCCTTTTAAGAAAGCAGGTTTATTGTTGTTGCGTTTTTGTGAAAACCTTTCTACATCCACCCCTGAGCCCCATACTCCCACGGCAGAATAAGGAAATTTGAAATTTTTACAGACTTGCTGCCGGTAATGTTCGGTTATCACAGTCATTCCATGTAAGAAAAGGTTACAATACCAATAACATAATTTCGTATAAGACGCCATTAACACATCGAGAAGCGTAGACTCTTGAGATAATGAATTATAAAATGGTGTTCTATTATCGACAATAAATAATGGCTTGTTCTTGCTATTAAATATTGCGAGTGGAAAGCTAAACCAGATAGAATAAATATCCAATATAATTACATCTGGTTTAAAGCTGAAATAGTTTATGGCAAATTTAATATATCCGTCTATCAAGAATGAAAAAAGCCTCAGAAACTTCTTCTTAATGACTGCAATCCTTATGTAAGGCATGTTAAATATATTACCATCATCATAACCAACGATAGCAATTTTTGCGTTGACCCCTTTACGACCCAGCTCTTTACACATTTCCCTCCACGTAGTAATGTGTAATTTATCAATATCTGTCTGCAATCTTGGAAACCATAATATTTTCATAATTATCTTACAAATGTATTAGTATGCGGATATCGTTAGTTTTAAATGATAAACATATTAATATATCTTCTCCTGGAAAGCATTCTAGAATCGTCATTTTAAACATCGATTCGGAATCAAAAACTCAAATAAGACAATCAAAATACACCTTTTTTTCTTCCCATAGAAAATATTATAGCGGCCATTACCCAAAATAGAGCAGAAGTTTGTTCGACCACCCACAACTGTTTATAAAAAGAGGCTATGCAGTATAATAAAATGATCCCGCTGAATCCGAATGATATTGTTTTCCAATATTCATCCTCTATTGCAATATAAAATTTCCTATTCATTAAATATATTCTGGCTATTATAACAAAATATAAGCCAAGCCCCAGAAAACCCCATTCAAACATCATAAATGCCAATTGAGAGTTAACAAAAGACGTCGCATCTTTTACCAGTCCATTTCCAAGCAGGTATTTAAGCATGTTCCCGGAATGTTCATCCCCCAGCGCACTAATAGACACACTATTTGGTCCAAAACCGAAGATATAATCGGTCTTGGATTTCATCAAATGCGTCGCAAAAATAATGTTTGCAAATCTGCCTACAGGTTGACCCTCCCCGGAAAAATGAGATTGATCCGTGAATTCGTCTTGCGGTGACAAAAGCATACCTTCCATGTCATAGCCAAGAAATGTAGTGGTTTTAACCAGGGCAATATAAACAATAAAAAAAACCAGCGCAATACCAATACCCTTTTTTACATCGGTGAATATTTTCCTGCGTAACATAAACACTACCATTACTGGCAGAAATAAAAAACTTGCCCTTGAAGATCCAATCAATATCGGGAGAAACAATAAAAAAAATTTGAAAATATCGGTAATACGAATCTTATTTCGCGACATAAATGCCATGAGAACACACATAAAACCCATTACGTATAAAGCGGTTATCCCGCTTATACCCGTTGTACCACTGGCAAAATCTAATATATCTGATCCCCCGGCAGTTTCAAAACCTTGCGCGTTCGAGTCCAATTTCATTTGCAATTCCGGCGTCCAGATAAGGCGCTGTAATAGCGAAACGGGGCCTTGTATTAACGCGGTAACAAACAGGAAATTAATGATTTTTTTAAAAAAACCTTCCTCTAAATCGAGATGAATAATACAATAAAAAAGCAGTACCATCCTCAGCATATTACGACAACCGAGAAGCGTAGATATAAGCGAATTGTGATTTAAGAATGATGAGATTAACCCTCCCGTTACAAATAACAATAATAGATAATCTATAGGACTTTTTTTAATTTTCTTTTTGTCAAGACTCTTCTGTAGTAAGACTATGCCGACCATTACAACAAACGAGATTTCGATGACCCACGTTACCGTACCCGGAATAAAAAAAAGTTCATCCGCAAGATAATTGATATAGAACACAAAAATCAATATTAGCCATATACCAGTTTCAGGCTTGATAATTATCATCATCACCGGAATAACAAAAAGACCAAAAAATGGAATTTTTGATGCCGGGTTAGTGATTGCCATACCAAATAAAATAGCTGCTACTAATACAATTGCGTATGTACTAGTCAACCATTTACTAGTAGAAACCAGTTTCTTAAACGTGTTATTATTTATCAAATACATTGGTGAAAGCGAAGGAATAACATAGGATTGTTATTTTTTTTATGGCAGTAAACGAGAAATTGTACTGTAGTGCGGAAATTTGTAAAGTGGAGTTAATGACTTTTGCTCTTATTTGCTATTGATCTAACTTTGAAAGTAACTGTCTTGCCTCTTCATAAACAGGCATGCACCGTTTCTCTATGATCGATTTTTTCTTCACCGAAAATTGCTCGGCCTTTTTTAGGTTTTTGGGACGAATTGACTCTCCGTATTCAGGCTTATAAGGTAAATCAATGAACTTATAAATTAAAGGAAGGATTTGTTCCTTATTTAGGACAAGCTCGTCATAGTCAATCATGAGTATAATTGCATCTCCAAGACGTTTCTTCAATTCTAATACTTGAGAAGTTTTTGCATTATAAGAGAGACAGGCGCGTTTTAATCTGCCAATGCCCCAGATACCAAATAACTCATATCGTCGTTTTTCCTTGCCAGTAAGCAAATCAGAAGCACATCCTTTAAAAAGTTCATTAAGGGCAAATGTTTCCCAATTATTGAGCATCGAATAGACAACAGAATACGGATTTCTCAACACCCAGATTATTTTGTACCCGTTGTGTTCAAAATATTCATGGTAATTTTCATTTAAGTAAGTGGTCTGAAAGCAGTAACGCCCTGTCTGTTTATGGTCAATACATCCTGACAAAATAATGGCAGCGTCCAACTCATCATCATGCCCAAACCAGTAATTTACCATCCCTTCACTCTTGGTAATAATTCTGGCAAGCATTGTAGTGCCGGAACGTTGGCATCCGGCAACAAGCACTGAATCTGGAAACTTGTCCAACTCCTTAAGTAAATGGCAACCATTTGATCTCACATATTTTGCAAACTTTTGCCAGGAATCTATTCGGTTTATATTTTTCATTCCTTTTGGACGTCTGAGAGAATGACACTTTGTCTATCAATAAGTTATAATATTTCTAGCTTAATATATAAAAATTATCATTGCTTTTTAAAGAACAAGTAGGTTTTTCTCATTAATCTATTATACACAGGGCGCAAAATGTTTTTCAAAAATGCCTTGTTACTGTAACTGAGCATACAAGTATATTCAAATTTATATGGGATATTTATATGTTTAAAATCAGATTTTGTAACCATATTAATAAGATTTTTATAGTTAAAACAATTAATATGTATAAGTGGTGTTATTGGCAATAGAAAGCTATTAGAGCTTCTTTTCGCACCCCAATCCATAAATTTTAATCTTTTCTTTATCCCTCTACCATCGGGCACACTAATTTTGAGTATGCCCCCTGTTTTCAAAGAATTTTTCAATAAAGTGAGAGTTTCTTTTGGATTTGGTAGATGTTCAAAAACTTGTTCGGAGTTAATAAAATCAAATTTGTAATTACGCAATTCATTAAGATTAATAACATTGATACCAAGTGATTTTACTAAGTCCACTCTTTTGTCTGACAAATCGGTACCATACGCATTACACCCAAATGCTTTTGCCATTAATACCCATTTGCCATATCCCATTCCAAAATCAAGAACATTAATATCACTGGGTCGTTTTTTGAGATATAGAATTACTTTCATTATTTCTTGAGCATAAAAGGTTGATGTATTAAGCTCAAAAATATTTTTATTTATCATAATTTCATTGGATTCCATCTCGTTATCAAATAAGTTTAGCCATTCATCATATAGCTTTGTCATAAAAAAATCATTTAATATGTATTTCTGAAATATTAAATTACATTCTTTGCATTCTTGCAAACTGTACCTAGCATCTTTGAAATTATCCAATATGTTTTTATTACTGAATTTTCTATCGAGAAATTTATAAATAGGTTTTTCTAGAAAAGGTGCTGAGTAAAGTTTAATAAAATTATTAGATTTACAAGCTGGGCAAAAAGTTCTCTCTATAAAACAATTCATGCGTATTAACCCTCTTTATTCAAAAAGTACATTATAATTATTTGGTTTATGGCCAATACCTCCGATTAAATGATGGCTACATCCAACTCATCATTACGTCCGAACCAACAATTCACCATATCTTCACTCTTGGTAACAATTTTTGGTAAGCATTATTGTACCGGAACGTTGACATTCTGCAACAAGAACCGAATTGGAAAATTTGTCCAGATCCTTAAGTAAATGGCGACCATTTGACCTCACATATTTTGCAAATTTTTGCCAGGAATCCATTCGGTTTTTACTTTTCATTCCTTATTCACAATGAAAATTTTGCCTTAATCTTGTCAAAAATGATTGATTCCTCCTCCGACAATCCAATCAACTTCAAAAAAAGAAAATATATACCAGTGTAACAGGTAATAATAAACAAGAAAGATGGTAAACTTAGTTCGAACGAGAATAAATACCTTAGCACGCCAAAGGGTACAATTAAAGCTGTGCCAATAAATAGAGGCTTCAAGAATGAAAGATTATATGGATGTATGCCAAATATAAAGTAGACCTGTATTAATCTGATTAGATTGGCTAATACTACTGAAGTGGAGGTCGCAACCGCCGCCCCACTTATCCCGTACCGGGGTATCAAAAAAAAGTTGAGTATAATATTTAAAATCAAAGTCCCGATACTGTCATATAGACTTAATACATGCTTTCCTGACATATTTAGAATAACATCAACAGCTCCTGTCGCTGAATTTACCATCTGTCCAGCGGCTAAGATAACAAGGCATCCGGCACCGGCAACATAATCTTTTCCAAAAACCATAAGTATTTCACGAGGAAACAAAATCATTATGAGATAAACCGGAAGACTGAAAACAATAACCAGCTTTGTCATAGCCTTGTAGTTCTTTTCTATCCGCTTAAAATCTCCAATACCGGCAAGCTCGGAAATCAAGGGAGTAAAAATATTAATAAATGCATGTAAAAATAACGATCCTACTACTACAATTTGAACTGTAATATTATAAACTCCGACATTATCTATAATCAGAAAACAGCCTATCATAAATATGTCCAGTGTACGCATTAAAGTGTCAATAACCCTTGAAGATATTTGTGTTAATGAAAACCTTAAGAAATCTCCTACCTGGCTGCGTGTAATCCTACCTTTTGTTGAAAATGGTAATTTTTTATTAAGAAAATATAGGCCTAAAAAAGAGCTGGACACCACGGATATAATATAGGCAACCAAGGCTCCCATAAGCTGATACCCTATAAATATAAAGATGCCTAAAAATGCGAAACGGACAATCGGCTCTGTTATATCCTGCACATAAACCCTGTATTGCATTTGCTTACATGCCTGTGTTGAAAAGACGCAAATCGTCGTAATTACGGTAAACGGCACGGTAATCGCCAGGATCCGCATCACTTTTGACATGTCAGGATTATGAAATAATTGTACTGAGATTGTGTCTGAAAAGGAAAACAGGAGTATAGAAAAGAGAAAAGCGCTTGGTATGGCTATTTTAAAAGCTGTTATAACATAGCCTTTTATCTGACATACATCACTTTTACCATGAGCGATAGATGCATATTTAAGTAACCCGTAATCAAGCCCTAGTAATGCTAAAATTCTTGAGAACTCAATAACAGTAGTCCCAAGAAAATACAACCCGACCAATCCAAGGGATAAGGTTCTGGTAAGTGCCAATCTAAAAATAAAGTTAAAGCCAATTCTAATGATGCTTCCAAAAACTGCAATCCCGCCACCTTTGGCAATAACAACTATATCGCTATCTTGATCTTTCAACCGGGTTCCAGTTTGACCTGTTCTTAACTTCATTTCTGGTTTTACTATAAAAAAAGGCGGGGTGACTAGCCACAAATTAATTTTCACCCTACCTCGTTAATTATACTATCTGATTCACTTTTTATAAATATTTATATAAGTACCTCTGAGCCACCATTGAGTACCAAATAATGCCTCCTCTCCATATTCATAAGCGCCTATATCTTGATTTTGTTGAATCGCAGGACTTCCTGCCATTAATGTGAAGTTGAGAGCTGCCGGATTAGTAAAAAGAGGATCTGCCACAATAGCGTTTTTACCAACGGAAGATCCTCTGTTATTGAAGAATATATTCTTCCCTATCTCAGCAACGGCGGACAATTCATTAGGGATAATATTACCACCCCCATAGTTACTGTTCATAAATATATTGTTACGGACTGAAATGGTATTTTTCATATCCTCTAACTTTATCCCACCTCTATCATTAACGATTTTAAATACCTCTTTCTGTTCATAAAAAACATTGTTATTGATTTGTAAATTATTATGAGGAGATGTTATTCTGATTGCTTCGCCAAGATTATAACGGACTTCCGTACCAGGATTTACGGCAAATATATTATTACGAATGGTTATATCTTTCATCCTGCACCCTCCTCTTCCCAGATATATCGCCGTTCCTCCCTTCATATTACCAATAAAATTATGTTCAATAGTAGTGCCACCATAGACACAATCTCCATTGTTGTCTCTCTGTTCATTATCTGATTCAAACATTATTGCCGTGCCAGGACCCCATGGATTTCCGAGATGATTAATATAGTTACCGCGAATCAAAGTGTTATTCATATGTCTCGCGTTTATAGCACTCACCATCGCTGCTCCGCCAGCCCAGGAACCGCCATGCTCAACAATATCGTTAAATTCAAAAACATGGTTATCGCCATAAATCTGGAAAACTTCTCTGCTCGGACGGTAAAAGACATTGTAGCGCACCTCCCAATCTGATAACGAATTCCTCTCTTCAGAACTCACATTTTGCGGGTCTGAAAAGAGATGTTTCCAGCCGTACGCAAAAACATTGTCTTCCCACTTCATATAACGATAATTTTCTGACAAATCTGCCAGAAATAAGGAGGTAAACAACCTGAATGTAATACCCCTTATCTCTACATGCTCCATACTCCCTTCAAACATGTGCCGGAATCTGATATCCTGGGTCGTCCCCTTCCAAGACTCCATCTTGACCGTATTGGGATCCTTACCCTCAAATGGCCAGATGTAAAGTATACCGGAATTCTGATCAAAGGTTCGCGTCCCCGGCTCTGTAAGGACAGAGGCAGGATCAACAGCAGGCTCAGGATTGTACTTTCTACCGAGAGGGTAGTAGTCAGGCCATGGGTCTTTCCAGGAGAATGGTTTCCCGTCCTGGAGGAGCATTCTTGGCCCGATTGCCAGATAATCCGAGTTTGCACCAGCCATCCATGAAATACCGTATCCCTTTTTACCCGGACTGCTGCCTCCCCATTTGCTGTTAATATATCCTGGTGAGGCATACCAGATGTCTTCATTGTACTTCTTCCATATCTCTGAGGGTATTGTATAACCATCATCAAAAACTACCCTTTCGTACCACATTCCGCTTTTCCCCTGGACACACCCTGGTGTGTCTGACCCACATGGCATGGCAGAGATCACGGAAGGGTCTGTTTCTGTTCCTTTCAGGTTAACATTGTATAGGATATAATTCCTTTTTTGATTACTGAATCCATCATTTCTATACACCCCGGCCCTCAAGTAAATCTTGTCAGACGTAACACCATGGTCGACTCGGTTGCCAACCAATTTCAGAGCCTTATTGAAGGTTCTGAATGGTGCGGACAAGCTCCCTCGATTATTATCGTTACCATTAACTGCATCAACATAAAAAATATTTTGCGTTATTCCCTTTAGCTCAGAGGCTAACGTTTGTGTTTGAAAAACCACGCACGCCAGGATTGCAAGCGCGCCTGCAATTTTTGCCAGATTTTTTATACAGCAAGTCATTTTGATCTCCTTATTCTGCTTACGACGGTATTGGGTATTTTACAACATAGATTATAGCGACTGCGTGTCTGCAACTCTCCATTTCTAAGATAATTGAACCGCATAATATAGATGCCATAACTATGCGCTGTGAATGTAACCATCTGCTGCTGAACACTAGTTCAAAGAGTAGATCTTAATCTCCGGATTAATTAACGGTCTTCTGGATTCTGTTAATGAGTTTTTATAACTAAAAGTCTTTACAAGCTTGCACTCCCGGTCAAGTGTTTTGAATACGTTATGGAAACCGGGTTGCTTTTTTTTCATTAATTCTGAGGAAAAATCATCTGATGGTTTGTATCTCGCAACAACGACGTAATCGATCCCTCTTCTTCTATACTCATCAATAGATGACACATTCTGGTTTGCAATTATACTTGTAAATTCATCATGTAATATTCCGAAACTTCTGGGACAAAAATGACTTACATCGTATGCAGGTTCCTGTACATTTTCCATCTCTATTTTCTTTCGCAGCAGTGCATGTCCTTTATAATCTGGGATTTTTCCTATGATTGATTTGTACTGTAAATATTTTCCATACAAACTTTCTTTACTTTCATTCAAGGATATCAGATTGCTTAACTTATAACTTTCTATCAATATATGGGAACCGGCCGGAATGTTTTCTTCAATCCAATCCTTAGCCATTATACGAGTGTCTTTCCGGAGGAGTTGGTTTGTGTGTTTTACCGACCATACAAGGTTTGGCAATACTAGTACAAAGATTAGTAGATAGAATACCCATTTCTGTACTTTATTATGTTTACATCCCCACTCTAATGAGGCCATCAAAAATCTTGACGCTAACAGAATAAGCACAGGATAAGCCATAAGCACCATTCTGGGCAGTGGATATACAACAATGGGTTGTATCAGAAAATATCCCGGTAATAGTGATAATAGAATTATGTCTTTCTTATCTCTTTTGTAGATGGCAAACATCACCCCCGCCATGGAAACGGAAGCAAACACTTTTCCCATGGCAGACATATCATTTCTAAATAAAATACTGATATTATAGTAAAGATTTATCATGACTTTTTTTAGTTTTGCCACTATGTAGCTGCTATCTGCGTTTGTAGAGGCTGTATATTGAGTTGTCTCCACCCCATACTGTAGATTTATCATAAGACTATTTACATTAGCAGGGTAATCGAAAAACGTATAAGGTGTACTTGCTACAAAGACAGCCAAGGCAGTTATACAAACCAGTAACAATCCTTTTACAGGAGAAAAGCTGATAGCTTCTTTATTGTATTTTTGACCCAGCATCCTCAATATGATGACCGTCAGTATGGGAAAGGCAAAAAAGATCATCGTATATTCAGTAGCAAGGGCGAAGCCGAGGCTTGAACCGGCCAGTATATAGTCCCTTTTTCTACCTTTTTCCAAAATATTGAAGATAAAAAATAGACACAGTATCCCAAAGAAGGTGGCGATGCTTCTAATTCGAATTGTTTGTGATTCAATGATATGAAGAGGTGTTAACGCAAGCATGATAGAGGCGCAAAGAGCAGCGTCTCTACTCCAGATTTTCTTACCTATTAGATAAACAATGTAAATTGTTCCTATCCCGAAAAGCATCGAGGATATCCTGCCAGCAACAAGAAATGGCAACAAATTGCGGAAATAAAGTCTGGAGAAATCAGATACAGAATGGACAAAACCGAGCAGATAACTAAAAACAAAAAGGGCTACTTCTGCAGCATAGGTAATGTAAAGGGATAACGATGGATGGGTAAAATAGTGAGGGTTAAGGTCACCTGTGCCAAACTTCATAGCTATCTGCAAGTAATCACTCGCGTCACCAGAAAAAGGAAATGGGTAAAACAGTCCTGGCAACCTTATGAGAATGGCGATCGATAGTATGAAAAAGAGTGCAATAATATCTATTTTTTCAAATCTTTGCATAGTATTTAATAGTGGGAAGAGGTAGGAACTCTCATCCAATCTCTTTGACAATTTGCTGTTGTTTTAGTAGAATCACGACTCCTACTTAGTGTAATGACTTGTGTTCAGCCTTTTTCTCTCAACAATTTCTCTAGAATGGAGCGCTGCATTATGGCATATATCTCACTTCGAGATCGAGTTATAGGTCTCGCAAAAGGAATGCTTCCACCAAAATTAAGAGATTGGGTAGTGAAGCAACAGAGGCGGTTACATCTGCAATGGCCCCCTGTAGGTATTGTGCGTTTTGGTAGTTTTCGAAGACTCACACCCATAAGCCCAATCTTTGCTATCGATCGAGGCTTCCCCATCGAAAGATATTACATCGAAAAGTTCTTAACATCAAATTCATCGGACATTCGTGGACGCTCTCTGGAAATGGGTGATGATTTCTATATACAGAAGTTTGGTAAAGAGCGTGTCGACAAGATTGATGTCCTGAATGTTGTTGAGAGCCCGCATGCCACAATCATAGCCGATCTTACCTGCGCTGATCACATTCCTGCGAACTCTTTTGATTGTATTATCTTCACTCAATCCTTACAAATGATTTATGACATGAAGGCGGCATTACAACATCTGCATCGAATATTAAAACCTGGAGGCGTTTTACTACTTACCTCTCACGGTATCAGCAAGATTGGTCGTCGCCTGGGTCGAGATCAATGGGGTGAATACTGGCATATTACTACACAGTCAGCCGAGAGGCTTTTTACTGAAACGTTTCCAAACGCTCAAATACAGATTGGCTCATACGGAAACGTCCTCGCCGCAATGTGTGCTCTTCACGGACTTGCATCTGAAGAGCTGTCCCCCAAAGAGCTTGACCACGTAGACCCGGACTTCGAGGTAATTGTAACCGTGCGTGCTGTTAAGCATGAACCATCAATAAAATTGTAGTTAAGATACTATTTTATTGCTAAGAAACCCTCAAAACATACATACTTAGCGACAGTCGTAATGTCAGTAAACCCTGATCGTTTCAGCAGGCCTAAGTTACCTTCAGTTGAAAACGGATCCAAAACTCCCTTGAGGCTTCTTGTCTTATTCAAAATCTCTTCAGCGCCAAAACCATTACGCATCTTGAAATCATTATATAGCGAATTCATCATATCCTGAAAGCGCGCGTCAGGCCCGCGTACCTTTTCAAATAACACAAGTGCTCCTCCCCAATTTAACCGCTCATATATCTTATTAAAGAGCTCCTGTCGGTGCCGCGCAGGGACAAATTGTATACAGTAGTATGCCACAAAAAAATCGGTCTTTTCATATTCATAAAGAAGAATATCGTCACAATATAGGTCTATGTTTTCAGTTTCGCGACAGTACTCTTTGGCTTTCTTTATCATGGCAGGTTCCCTATCCACCCCGATCCATTTAATTTTGGGCTTATGTTCATTATAATCGGCCAGCTTTTTTATAAGTTGCCCTGTCGAAACACCTAACTCATAACAGGTGCTGTCCTGCAGGCAGAAGAAATCACTCAAGTAACATATAAGGTCTTGCCAATCATCATAATACGGGACTGATTGGCGCACATGATCAACAAATGTTTCCGCAACTTCTCCGGAAAAATCCCAGTCTGCTCGTTTTTTTTGAATGCCTTGCCCTACTTCCATTTTCATTATCCCCTTTCTAGACGTTCATTATATAAGATACCTTCCGACCGCTTTAGTAACAATCTTCAATTCATTCTTAATTCTATTTATTATTGAACGAGGCTCTGAGAGGAGCGATCCAACATCCTATAAACGTAAAGTAGATTTTCTTCATGATACGAACCATTTGTGCTTTTCTCATTAACCGAAACATCTCTTTCTTGCTAATATTTTTTGGTAGGTACACAAGAGTTGCCTGATTCCACTTGGCCAGATCCGGCTCAATAATTTCACCGTATTTGCCTACTAATTCATAAAATTCCGTGCCGGGATACGGCGCCGCAAAAGAGAACCACGCCCTGTCAGTTGGAAGAGAAAAGGCAAATCGGATTGTATCATTAATTGTCTGCCGTGTTTCTCCAATGTTACCAATCATGTATAATCCCCCGACATAGAAACCGTGCTTCTTTAAAAGATGAACAGCCTCTTTCGCTTTTTCAATAGTAATACCTTTTTTAATATTTTTCAGAATTTCTTCATTGCCTGACTCTATACCCAAGTATACCCATTCAATTCCAAGACGATGCATTACCTTCATCATTTTTGGTTTTAAAACATTTGTGTGGGCCTGACATTGGAATTTGAATTTAAGGTTGCGTTTTTCTAATTTATCAACCATCTCTTCCATACGCGTCTCTACAAATACAAATATATCATCCAACACAATAAATCTCCGGAACCCAAACGTTCTAGATATATATTCAAGGTAATCTACAATATAGTCCACCGAATGAAAACGTAGTTTTGAAGAACGATATCCATCCTTACAGAAAACGCAACTATATGGACATCCACGCGCCGTTATTATTGGGAAATGAGGATCTAGTGATGGATCATAAGCCGTCTCATCGAAATCTTCTTGTCTGAAAAATGGAATGGAATCCATCTCCTCTGAAGTTAAAGGTCTGCCCTGGAGGATTTTATTGTTAAATCCCTGCAAATCAGGAGAGGAAGTCAATTGGAGCATACAATGTTCTCCATCACCCTGCACAACAACATGTCCATGCTTGAGTCCCTCTTCCGGAAGTGAAGTAAAATGAACACCGCCATGAGCAACAAATACATTAGATTTTCGCATCAACGCATCGCCCAGTGCAATTGCATCAACAGACTGGCTTGTCATTGCGGAAATTCCAACAATTCTAGGTTTGTGGGAAAGTATTAAATCTGCTACTGCGTCAGGTGAAAGTGAAGAATAATCTTTCTTAAAAAGATCAAATAGTTTGACAGAATAGCCTCTCTCCCGAACATAATTAGCTATATACATTATGCCGTATGGGGGCATCCTGAGTCCTGAATAGGAGCCTGAATCACTGTTTTTTTTAACTCCAGGAGCCGGATTGTTTCTTGTTCGTACCAGTATTAAGTCAACCATCTTAATCTCCTATTACATTATTAACTAAACTGTAGCATTTATCGTTTCACTTAATTATATTTCTTAAAGACCACATGAAGGTTTATATATTAAAAGCAGGTAATTGCCACTTACGTAAACGAATTCCACCGAGTATCGTAAGTGTCAAACCATATATTATCGCACCAAAGATCAGGCTAATCGCAAGATTGGATTGCCTGAGAACTATAAGCGCTACTGTCATAAAGAAGCTGGCAACAGTAGGGCGCCAAAATCTCCGAAGAGCAGTAAATGAAAGCTCATTATTTGCCGCATACTTAAGCATTAGCACACCTGTCAGGCATTCGGTTATGACGGTGGCGATCGCGGCGCCGTTAATTCCATATCTGGGAATTAGTAGAAGGTTTAATGCTATATTAACTAATACTGAATATATAGTTGCCTTCAAGAGAAGCTTTTGACGGCCTCTTGCAATTAGAGCCGCCCATGGTACCATTCGAATAACTGAAAGAGGTATGCACCAGATCAAAATTTGCAGCGCCAGTATCGAATTTGTATATCCATCTCCAAAGCCCATGTTTACAATCTTAGAGGCCAACAGACAACCACCAATTGATATTGGCAGACTAACTGCATATGCATGCGCAAGCGCTGCCTGGTAAAGAGATTTTTCTCCGGAACTCCCAGCCCCCAGTCTCGTTAATGTCGGCAACAGACTCATCCCATATGAAAAGCCAATGTTTGCTAGAAAGCAGATGAGAGTATACGCTGCCGCGTAATAACCAACACTTTCTCTATCGCGAAACAGGCGTAAGAATATTAAATCCGAGTTATAGATAAAAAGCCACAATAAGGTCTGTAGAAGAATGGGCGAAGCACGAATGAAGATTGGTAATGCAGTTGCCCAATCCCAGCAAAAACCAAATTTGTAGTTTTGTTGTCTCAACACCATGATCAATATAAATGCGATACAACACTCTCCTGCTATTTGCGCAAATGGGACGCCCCATAACTCATTACTACTCCGCACGAGACATAGCACGATGCCCAGGACCAACATTTCACCAACGATTCTTGACAAACCAATTGGTCGTGCATTTTCAAATCCCAGGTGAATCCATTTGGTACTGGCTGCTATCGGGATCAGTGTGAAAAAATAGATAGACAAGATAGTCCGCTCCGGTTCCGGTAGAAAGAGCTGCGCTCCCAGAATTGTAAAGCATGTGAGTAATGCTGCAAATGTCAACCGGACACTCATTACGGCAGATACCAGATGATTGATAGAGTCAGGGAATTTGGCAATCTCTTTTGTTCCAACTACCTCAATGCCAAAGTCAGCTATCCTCGAAAAATACAAAGTC
Source organism: Candidatus Scalindua sp. (assembly GCA_021777035.1). Lineage (GTDB taxonomy): Bacteria > Planctomycetota > Brocadiia > Brocadiales > Scalinduaceae > Scalindua. The sequence goes on from JAIQZR010000010.1 coordinate 136,259, forward strand.
ACACCTACCGCAATCGCTATCACTCCATAGCTTTCAGCCCCCAGAATTCTGGCGAGATAAATAGTCACACCAAACGCTATTAAGCGTGAAGCTATCTCTCCTGTACCTAGTGCCAGAAAATTCCGAGTAACATAACTACTATCTCGCATTTCTCACCATACTTATTACTAATGTTTTTAACATGATATATGGTGCCCCCTAAACTTACTCCGGTAGCAAACTGACATGTTGTCTAAGTTTTTTTAGACTACTTTCGTGCGAAAGATCTCGAATACAAACGTGACCCCAAATATCTAAATGAAGCAACCTCATAGTGATATCCTGGTCTGATTGACTAATAATATTTCTCATTTGAGTTGATGATAATTCAAATAAGTTTCTGACAAAAGAGTTATCAAAATAATCCGGCGAAACTTTCATGCGCTCAAAGGCCGTTGTCCAGAAACCTATTTTGATTCGTTGGCTAAGTTCACGCGGTATATAACGATCGGCGACTTTGCGAACTACCCACTTGTCTCTAATCCCCGGATGTGCTTTTTCAAATACTGTTGGCGAAAATCTAATCTTGTATCTATATGGCATGTTCACAGCTACTTTAACAACCTCATTGTCCAGAAATGGAAATCTGGCTTCGATACTGGCCGCCATGCCGAGGCAATCATTTCGGTGCAGCAAGGTGCGCAGGTGATAGTTCAGATAATCCAGTGTGCGTACATTACCTTTTTCAATTTTAGAAGATGTTAGCTTTGAAACAAAATCATGAATATTATGTTTTTCTTCTGCGATCTCACACCTGTTTAGAAGACTCTCTACAACCTCTTTTCCATTTCCTTCATATGGCCAGATAATTTTACCCACGTTTGGTATCTTATTAACAAGTGTTCTTAGCCGGTTACATACGTTATAATACGCGTTGACTAGTCTCTCTCTCCCCAACCATGGATATCCCAGGAAACACTCATCAGAGCCTTCACCTGAAAGCATCCCCTTGATCTGGTGTTTTTGAACAAGCCTTGATACCATCAGAAACGGAGCACAGTTTGGGTGGTAAGTAAATGGATGTTCATAATGTTTCATTACATCCGGCAGCAGGTCAATAAAGTCCTGTTCTTCAACATCTACCGTCTTGAGATCAAGTTTGAGGTGCTGTGACAGCTTCAAGGCTGCGTCATATTCACTCCATCGGCCCTTGACATTTGCATGAAAGATGGCAAGGTTATTATGTTTTTTGGCTGCCATAGCCATTAATAATGAAGAGTCAACTCCTCCACTGCAAAACGCTCCAACTTTGGAATCCGCAAACATATGCTTCTCAACACTCTTTAACAATAAGTCATCCATCTTATCTACTATTTGTCCAGGTTTAAGTCTGGCCAAATTATCTGTATAACCTGGATCCCAGAAGTCCTGCATAGAGAAGAATCTTGAATACTCTGGCGATTTGCCTCTCTTGAAAAAAATCATACTGCCGGGGGCAAGTGATTTGACTTTCCGGTAAAATGTAAATCCCTTGGTAGGGCCACCAAATCCGAGGAGATAGGATGAAATAGAAAACTGATCCGGTTCAAAATTGATCCAGGGTCTCATCGCCTTAATTTCAGAGGCAAATGTAAAAATTTTATCATCATCGTATACATATAGCGGCTTCATACCAAAACGATCGCGCGCAAGTAGTAGTGAATCTTCCACTGTATCATACAAACCAAAGGCAAACATGCCCTCCAGTTTCGGGAGGACGTATTCGACTTTATGGTGAATAAGACATTGCAGAAGGACTTCTGTATCACTGGAAGTATGGAAGTTAATGTTACGCGCCTGCAGTTCAGCACGAAGTTCTCTGAAATTGTAAATTTCTCCATTATACACAAGACAATAACGTCCGGACTCATCCCAGAAAGGCTGGTTACTACGGGGGTTCAAATCCAGAAGCGACAGCCTCTGGTGAACCAACCCAACCCCATCTTTTGTGTATATTCCCTGCGCATCCGGACCACGATGAGACAACAGACTTGCGGAAGCTGACAGGCAATCCTGATCCAGCGCTAATGAGGAGTTACGAGATATTATTCCAAATATTCCACACATGTTAGGAGATTATTTAATAAAAAAGAATTATCTGTTTCGATATAAAGATTGATCTATTACTTTTATCGCTTTTTCGACATCTAATTTGCCATTAAGAAATTGATTTAACTGTTTATCTGCGTCCCTTATGTAAACTGGATTCGCTTGGCATTGTATTTACTTGGCAATCTCAGTTAAGATAGCAGGAGCGGTCATTAAGGTTTATGGGAAAAAATCAAAACTACAACAGGAAATAAGGGTATGAGCAAAAAAAATAATTTAATTTATCGCGCTCAGATTTGTTCGAACCCTAATTGAACACATCGTCTCCCGGCTTTGATAGAAGATTTATTTAACGCGCATAGATAGTAATAACACCAGCATCAGGAATGCTTGTTTCCAATTGTTGTCCTGTCGTTATGATTTGATCTGCCAGGTCAACATCGTATTCTATCGGTTCATCTTTTCCCGTACCAGTCGTATATTTAATACCATAGGTTCCCGCAAGTAGACCCCGAACAGAGAGCGAACCACTAGTTCTCGCACTGCATACAACCACATATGTCCCATCCTCATTAATAAAGGCTAAGGGATCAAAGTAATCGTTATCGGAAGCTGCTTTTATCCTCACCGCATCTCGATGTATAAATTTAAAGTACTGCCGATTGTATTTTGTCCTGGGGTTTAATTTCTCTCCATTTCCATCGAAGTGGTATAATCCTCCAGCCCCACTATACTCATCTCCAAGAATACCCTGCTCCCAGGTGGAGTTACCACCTGCTTTAATATCCTCATGTAACGTTTTATACGAGTTGTCTTTATGCCACCATTCCAGCATTGACGTTCTCAAGTTGTGCTTCCTTCCAAAGTCGGCAATAGCCCGAAGGCTGCCGGCACTGACCCCTGAGTAACGATGATAAGATATTTCATCTATGTAAGTTAAAACTTCCGGTTCTGTAGTAATCATGGTGTCAAAATAGGTACTGGCATTACCCATAGAAACTGTAGATGGAGCAATAAATTCCGGTGTATATCCACTTGCCTCTAATCGCTTACCGGCTGCCAACAGTGCCTTCGCGATCTTAACTCCTCCATCTTTCCAACCACCTTTTTTATGATCAGGTTCCAGCTTTACCTCTAAACCATCCGGCACAAAGCCGTATGTACTTTCCATATGCTTAAATGCCGCCAGAATAAATTCTGCATATTCTTCAGGATGATCGGCATGTTCAAAAGTTGAAGAACCGAAATCAACGTATAACAGATTAACTATAAGCCGCTCTCCTCTTGCTTCGATCAGTTGTTTAAGCGGCAAAAGAAAATTATCGATTGTAAAATCTAAACGAGAAAAATGAAAGCCTTTATCATCAATAGCATTTGGGTCATTATTGTCGTTCTCAATATCATAAATATGCGCTCTCCATTCCGTTCTGCCAACCTCTCCCTGTTGCCATTTTGCATACCAATCTTGAGTGTTTTCCTCACCTGCATAGATCTCCAAGGCCACCTGATTAATCCCCAAATCGTTAACCGCTCCGTCAAAGACCTTCGGGAAAAAAGAAAAAACGCTGTCAGTGTCTTCTGTTATTGTCCCTATCAATCTAGCCTGCCAACTATTCATAGTCTGGTATTCAACGGAATTATCTATAGAAATTATTGCATTCTGAGGCCCAGGAGAAACATGCGTAGAACACGCCATAAAATTTAAAACAAGAGCTACAAATATAAACAGCCTGTATCTTTTAGCTGTTTCAAAACGCGTTGACATTACATAGACTCCTCTGCAGTAGTTGAAGAGACGAGATCATAACTTCTGCAACTTTTTTTATTGCACAAAGAACGAAATTCAACCTCTCACAAATGACCAGAATAGTTTACACTGATTCTTAAGTATGTTAAATTGCCCCTTTGCAAGGCGAGAAAAGATGTACGATGGTCTTAAATAGTAACTAAGATAAGCCTTGCGTGTCATTCTTTTAAGCTCATCTAGTGAAAAATTTTCAACAATAGCTTCCGGAAAAAGCGTATCGTCACTGAAATTAAGGCCCGGTTGCTCCATTACTTCCTTATGAAGCCTGGTGCCAGGATAAGGCGCTACCATATGAAAAAGAGGATAGTCCGGGCCAAGCTCTTTTGCAAATTCCAGAATATCTTCCATATCCTGATTGCTAGATCCCGGAAAACCCATCATAAAGAAGCATGCTGTTTCAATTCCTGCTTTCTTTACTTTCTTCATTCCACTTCTAATTGCTTCCATTGTGATTCCTTTATTTATATATTTCAGCATTCTCTCGCTACCTGCTTCTACTCCAAAATGAATCAAGCGGCAACCTGCCCTCTTCATGTGATAAAGCAATTCATCGTCCACAAGATCAAAACGTGTCTGGCAGCACCATTGAAAATTATAATTCTTCCTGATCAGATGATTACAAAACTCCATTACCTGCTTACGGAGCACAGTAAATTCCAGATCCATAAAGTAAGCATTACGCACATCAAAATTATTAATAGCGTATTCCACTTCTAAAATTAGTTTATCCAGATCCTTTTTACGCACCCCTCGTCCATAAGGTTTTAGAAGGCAAAATATACATTTGGAGGCGCAGCCCCTGGTCATTTCAAAAAGACAGAAATGATCACCCATTACCTCGTAGCTATACTTCTCCATCGGTAATAAGTGAAAGGATGGAACTGGTAAATCATTCAGGTTGACAGGTTTTTGATCAGGATTATTTTGAATCTCTTCTCCTTCCAGATACGTAATACCGTTAATATCTGAAAGTTTGCTATTATTACAGATGTCCAATACCGTAAGTTCTGGTTCTCCTCGGATAACAGCACGAACGCCTGTTGCCTCAAGCATCTCTTTTGGCCTGACAGTTCCATGGCTTCCTGCAACATATACTTCTGATGTAACTCCTTTGACGGCCTTTACGGTATCCAGGAATGGGTTAATATCCAGAAACGGACACTGCCATCTGTCCAGACTTGTAGATGTAATGAAAACTTTATCATAACCTGTCGCTCGTTTTGCTACTTCCGCCGGGCCGAACTGCTCCGCATTTGCGTCGAGTATGGATACATCGATACCCTCTTTTTCTAATATCGCACCGCAATTCGCCAGATCTAAGGGTACCCAGATACGATTAAAAATGCGCCCTTTCTTATTGACCAGGCCAACTTGAGACGGGTTTATCAGCAGGATTTTCATTTTTGTTATTTTCCACGTCCCTTATTTCTTCGATAATATATAAAGGCCTCTGTTTAATTTCATTAGAAATTCTGCCTATATACTCTCCTACAATGCCTAAGCAGATTAATTGAATGCCACCTATAAAAAGCATTCCTACCATGATAGTTGCCCAACCATGAACAGTATACCCTAGCGCCTTCTGAATAAATACGCTACCAAGATATAAAAATGCCAAAAAAGAGGTGAAATATCCTAACCAGGTAGCCAGCTTCAAAGGCAAACTTGAAAATGATGTAATTCCGTCAAGTGCGAATTGTATCATCTTGGTATAAGGATATTTAGTTTCACCGGCACATCTTTCCTCTCTCTCGTAAGTGACACCGATTTGTTTAAAGCCTATCCAACTTACCAACCCTCTGACAAATCTGTCTCTTTCTCTCAACTCCCTGAAATATATAACCGCACGTTTACTCATCAACCTGAAGTCACCTACATCAACCGGTATATCGATCTTTATAATAGTTTTCAGTAGTCTATAAAACAAGGCAGCCGTCAAACGCTTCATCTTGCTTTCACCTTTTCTTGAATTACGAGTGCCATATACCACGTCATATCCCTCTTCCCATTTCTCAATGAACCGGGTTATGACTTCCGGTGGATCTTGAAGGTCTGCGTCTATAACAACGACCGCGTCTCCATTCGCATTATCAATTCCTGCAGTGATGGCAACTTGATGTCCAAAATTTCTGGAAAATTTTATTATTTTGATATTGTCATCCATATCAGCCAAATCCATCAGTTTTTGATATGAACCGTCTTCACTCCCGTCATCTACAAAAACAATCTCATAAGAGAGGGAGTTCAATGTTTCTACCATTTTTTTCACACGTACGTAAAATGTATCAAGTACTTCAATCTCATTGAAAACCGGAACCACAATTGATAATTTCTTTTTATTCTCAATGGAATCATTCATTGAACTCTCCACAGATGACAATATAATTTATAAACTCGTTCTTCTCATTTAGGGCCAGACATGATGTTATAAGAAAAACGTTACTCTTCCGACCGGTTATCTGCTTTGAGTTTTAACTCCAGATAACTACCAATATTCCAGACAAGAAGGATCAAAAAAAGTGTAAAAGTGATAATTATAATTGGTAATAAAAAGCTGCCGAGATAAGGATGATTTTCTGGTACGGTGGAACGCAAGACAGACAGCCATGGAAGCTGTATCCCCTCTGTAAAAACACGATAATAGGATTCCAAAATAGGTTCTCTCACCATACTGATAACCCATGAGTGCAAGAGAACCGGCACGACGATCATTATAAGCCAGCGTCGTGAAAGCCTGACAAGGTGGTCGCACAAGGAGAGATAAATCAGTGGTACTAAAGGAAGCATATAGCGAAATCCGGAGTTAAACTGTATCCTTGAGTACTGGTTGGCTGCACAAAAAGTGAGGAATATGAAAAAAAGAGTAGCCACCAGCCTTCTCTCCGGACGCGGAAGAATTAGTTCATTGCGATTATAAAAAAATGCCGGAATAAGTCCCATTGCTAAAATAGGCCCGTAAGTATACATTCCGTAAGACGGATCAAACAGGTTTAAGAAATAAAGATCTAAAGCGGGCCAGGTAAATCCACGAAATCCACTTTCAGAATAGGGATTTTGGAAGTAGTACCCCTCTGTTGTCGTAACATCAGGCATCCAATATTGTCCCGGAAGAAAGGCATTGCCAAACATTGACCATTGACTATACAAAAGGAAGAGTACGGGAGGTATGCTTCCGAAAATGAAGGGGATTGATTCCCACATCGAAGTCTTAAACGATGCAGTGGAGAGACGGTTAACCACAAGGTAACCATACAGAACCAGCAACGTAACAACTCCGCTATAGTCAAGAGCCAGGCTAAAACCACAGAGAAACCCAGCTAGCAGGCGATTGTTTATACTTACAGGAAAATCCACTCCGGGACGTATCCAGAGTAAATAAAAAGCTAAAAATACAGCATACATGATGAACATATTATGATTTAAAACCCCTGTCCTGAAAAAGAGAGGAGTGCCAAAACCAAACAACAGTGATAACCAAAGGGCTCGTCTGGTACTTTGACCGCGCTTACAAAGAATATGGAACATAAACACTATAGCCAGGGCAGAAAGTGGCGCCATGAGGAAAGTGGAAGTCACTACCGCTGCTCCTCCAAAACGGAGGCTTAGTGCGTTTTCTTTAGCTTTTTTCAATAGTTTTACACTGTTAGCATGCTTGGTTCTATAGATGGTTTCTGGTACACCTTCTTTTGGCATTCTTTTTCGTTCATATTTTTCAAGTACATCAAGTATGGGGTTAAAAACAAACAAAGGAATTGCCGCAATTACAGACGCTGTAACATTGTTACCGATATATGAATGACCATCAGTATGAACAAAAATATCAGGATGAAAGCCCTGATATTCGTCAACCTTAAAGGTTCCATGATCTATAAGACTAAAAGCCGGATAATGCTCCCTTACCACATTAGTCGCAAAATGGATGGTAAAAAAGATCCAGGATATAATAAATATTCTAAACTTAATAGAGGCTAATAGTTTCATTACTTAAACTTAGTCTACCACAACATGTTTTTCAAATTCTTTTCGGTATTTTTTCCACTCTTTTTTATCAAAAATACCATCATTTTTAAGACAATCTACTGCAGAATAAGCCATATGTAAAGCATGATGGGTATTGTCGTGGGCAAAGAGACCTTGACGGCCAAAAGTGAGTAGATTGTCAATTTGATCGAGCCGCTCATCAATTTTATTGAAATAAACTTCGTATCCTCTTTGATACATGGGATAGGCATACTTAGTACGCTTAGTTATTACCTCTCTCACATGAACTTTCACGGGAATTTTCGCTAATTCCAGACTTCTGCACACAAGCTCTCCCAATTCTTTGTCATTCATACTCCACTCAGGACTACTGGTAAAACAGGGAAGTTCGGCACACAAGACAGTAATATTTTCAGGCCCGCCGGCACAATTATAATTTTTTGGTTCTGATAGACGTGTGATCGGGATCTCAGATTCAGGGAAGTAATGAGCATCATATTCGCTGAACTGTTTTTGTTCCAGCACAAGGTATATCAAAATCATTGATCGAAATTCCAGATTTCTTGAAGCCTCAATTACATCAGGTGGTAGTGATGGTTGTATTGATTGAGTTAATAACGTGTTTGGGATCGTAGACCATATAAAATCAGCTTCAATAGAATTAGTCTTATTATCTTGGACATAAGTAACAGACTGGGCCGTTTTTCCTCTCAATAAAAGAGATTTAAACGATGCCCCCATTATAATATTTGCCCCGTTCTTTTGAGCAACAGTAGAAAGTGTTTCACAGATTTGGCCGAATCCATTCAATGGATAATAAAAGCGGCCGCTACCCGGCTCTTTTTTAATACCTGGAAGAGCAGACAACACTTTTAGGAGCATTTTACCTGTTGAGTTTGAAGACACACGTTTGTAAGCCTGCTCTTTGGACAAATCATCCGGTTTTACTCCCCAAATTTTGCGGCTATATGGTAAGTAAAAATCTCTATAAATGGTTTTCCCCAACCCTGCTTCAAGAACAGATTCGAATGTCTCTTCTTCAGAATGAATAGGCTTTCTCTTTACTATTTTTCCAAAAGAATCTGCCATTACACTAAGGCCAAATGACGGAGGTAGTCGAAAGACTAAATCTAAAGGTTTCAATGGAAAGTGAATCCATCTGCTATGAAGCCTTATTCTTCCGTGTCTGGGTCTGTCTAATAGCTCATCTCCCAGCAGGTCTTTAATATCTTTCATAATTTCAGGGCCACAGGTTGGATGTAATCTATGACTACCCAGATCAACCTTTATACCTGCGATTTCAAAACTGGCGGCTGTACCTCCAACCCATTGGTTTTCCTCAAGCACAGTTACTTTCGCCAGTTTATTACGAGCCAGTAAATACGCAGCACCTAAGCCTGCTGGCCCTGCACCCAGTATCAATATGTGTGGTGTTGTTTTCATTCTCTATAATTTCAGTATTAACTCTCTACGGTATTAAGGCTTTTTGCGGCAATAAAATCTTCTCTCGCATTAACATTTTTACTAAGAAACAAGTAGATACCCCCCCCTAGAACACCACCTGCTATTAAAATGGTTTCCCAGAGCAGTCCTAATCCTACAGAATTAGTGTATGGAACACTAAATCTTTCAAGTATTACCGCAAGTGCTACCTCTCGTACTCCCAACCCTCCCATGCTTATGGGCATCAGTGCTGAAAGTTTTGCCAGAGGCCAAGCCAAAAACCATACGGACAGCGGTATATGTATCCCACAAGTAGTACCTAAAATAATGTTCAATAGTACAAATCCAGACTGGATAAAGAGTGCCATCACAAATGCAGCGAAAGCTCTTTGTGGATTTTTTATCAAATGGAATATTATATTTCTTATACGAACAATCAACTCGCTTATTTTTTTTGGCAAATAACCTATAAAAGGAAAAAATAGTAGAGAGATTGTAAACAAAAAAGCAAATGATAGGAAAACAAAAAACCAGACAAGGAATTTTCGATCTTCAGCAGCTAAAACAGCCGGTGAAATCATCGCGCCCATATAGATAATTAACACGAGTGCGCATATATCCAGGAATCTATCGAGAAGGCTACCCAGAATCACGGCCCCTTTTTCATTGCTATGTTTAATAGCTATTCCGGCACGGATTAAATCACCGCCAACAAGAGATGGCAGACAGAGATTCGCAAATAAACCTGCATAATAGCATCGGCAAGCGACTGAAAAAGGAAGCACTTTGCCTTTTAAATTGACGAGCAAGTTCCATTTGATTACACCGACGATGTGGCCCAGAACGAATGCCACAACTACAAAAATCCACAAGAAAACCGATACACGAGTAATGGTACTCCACAGTTCTTCAAGCGGCAGCCTAATTAGTATAAAAGCAATAATACCGAGGCTTATTGCAATACGGCAGACCGGCTTCTGCCACAAATTTTTCAGTAAATGAAATATTCCTTTAAACATCATTTGCTCCACATATGAAGACCTGACTTTGAAATTTGGTCGGACAAAAGCCCAATTGCCCATATAATTAAGGCCCCGATAAACCCGAAGATAGCACTTTCAGAAAGGTTATTAAGATATACGTCATAAATAAATTTACCCAACCCAAAGCAGAAAAATACAGCACCTACAGGTAAAAACACTTTCAAGGGATTAAAATAGACAATTGTTCGTAAAATTAACAATAGAAAATAATACGCATCCACAGGCCTGATTTTTGACTTTCCAACACGTTTATTATATTCAATTGGATGATAATGGACGAGATAATCACTACACATACATGCAAGTGTGATCGTTGTTGTAAATGAGAAGCCTGTCGGCAAGATATGGTAAAATTGTTCAACAATTGATTTTTTCATTATACGGAGGCCTGAATTAAGGTCTGGAATCTGCTCTCCGGCCAGGTAACCGGCAAGTTTACGAAGGAACCATTTTGCGGGTTTCCTTAAAAAGGGAATATGGACGTTTGCACCTGTCCTCGCCCCTACAACCATATCATACTCCTGGATCTTTTCTAACATACCTGGAATAGCCTCAGCTGGATACGTCCCATCTGCGTCGGTGATAACAATAATCTCATTTTTAGCCGCATTAATGCCAGTTTTCAACGCCCTGCCATAACCTCTGTTTCTAGAATGTCTCAGGACTTTTGCATCAGCTTTTGCAGCCTGTTCTGAGGTATTGTCTTGAGAACAATCATCAACAACTATGATCTCGTGAGCAATCCCATTTGAAAGCATTACCCCACGGATAGTTTCCACCTCTTCTCTAACTGCATTTTCTTCATTGTAAGCAGGAATAATTATTGACACTGCCGTTTCTTTTTTTTGTGTTTGTGTTTGTGTTTGTGTTTTCATTCCCATGTCCTTAAGACTTGTTTGTGGTAACCATTAAACTATATAGTAGTACAACAAATAAAACTTGAATATCAGCTTGCCAGATTATCCGTTCGGCAAACAAAGATCGTACCCCCACCTAGCGTTCCATGAAATTGTTTAATCACTTCAAACTCTTCGCTGATGTTATTCAGAATCTCCGGATAAAATGATTGTAAGTGTATGGGGACGGTATATATTAACCATGTACGCTTTGAGCCAGCCCTTATAGAGTCTAAGGTCTCTATCGTTTCCACCGTTTCCCAACCTGTCTTTAAGTATTGCGTATAAGGCAACATCGCCATACCTACAGCAGCAACTTTATCTCCGGGTTTCTTGTGTTTCTCAACAAAAGAAAGCGCTCCTATAAAGTCCTGTTTAGGAGAGTATACTCCCGGAATAGAAAAAGAAGAAATAACAATAACTCCAACACATAAAGAAGCTCCTATAAAGCCGGATTGTTTTGGTTCAATGCGAAGGAGTCTGGAGATTATATCCCCTGCGACAAAAATTCCACGTATTACGACTAAGACTACAAATCCAAGAGAAAAGAAGAAGAACCGGGGCCATAAATGATGTCCCATGCATATCGTAATAACGGCACCAACAATAACCGGAATAAATAGCAGCTGAATCATCATAGGCTTTTCTCGCACATAACTCTTTATCCCCATTCCTATTATAAATAAACCGACTATCACGGAAGTTGCGCCCATAAATCCAACTTCGAGACCCTTAACAAATTCAAGTAGAGTCCATACTGGATTCCTCCAGACTGCAACAGCACCTCCTGTTTCACTTACATTTCCAAAAACCTGAGGAAGTATCAGTGAATAAAACTGAAATGTAAGAAACCCGGTAAGACAAAAACCGAGGTAAAAACCAGTCCATCTTTCAGGCCATAAATCTTTTCGACAAGTTACGAGTGTCAATAAATAGATTATGAAATGTCCGATAATGACAAAAAGCATAGTCATGTTGGTATAAACACCCAGGGTAGCCGAAATAGCATACAACAGCCAGATTCGTGATTGACTTCCACTGAGGCATCTAACAAAAAGCCAGCTGGACAATATTGTCCAGAAAAGTAGTCCGGTATATCCTCTTGCGTTTTGACTAAACCAGATATGATGATAGGAAAATGCAAGTAATGCTGCAGAAAGCAATGATTCTCGCGTCGTACTCACCTGTCTTCCCAGAAGGTAAACTGCCCATATACTGGCAACGCCAAAAAGCACTGCAGGAAGTCTCAAGGCCCAGGCGCTTTCACCAAATATAAGAAAAGAGCCGTGAGCAAGTAATGAATAAAGCAAATGATTGTTTTGAGAGTGGAAAGTAGTTATGATTTCTCCAAAGGGAGTATTTGCAAAGTTGACATAGGTCAATATTTCATCAAACCAAAGCCCATTGTTAAGTCCGTATAAACGCAGAACAGCAGATGTGAAGAGAATAGTGGCAAGTATGACAATTGTTACTTTCCCATTTGAATCAGGAAGTGGTTCGATTGGTCTTTTTTCCAGCTTAAATAAAGAAAACCTTCCCCGTGCCAGAAAGAAACCCCCAAAAATTATAAGTCCAATTTTAAAAATCGTGGCCCCGGCTAGTAATTGTTGCCGAATGGCTATTGGAAGCTCCCCTCTTAAAACTTTTATCAAAGTTAGTGAAGGTACGGCAATACCAACCAAAATCAGCAATGTTCCAACAGCGTAGTTAAATTTTGAATTCGTCATTTAAGTATTTTCAGTTTTTTACAGCAGTGTCCGGTTAGGTTTTTGCGTGTA
>JAIQZR010000091.1 GCA_021777035.1 Candidatus Scalindua sp.
TTATCACTGGTGAGAGGAAGAGAATCAGTCGGCCCGAATGAGGTACATGCCATTACGGGAGCTTCATACACAAGTAAAGGAGTAGAAAATATCATTAACGAAGCGATGGAAACATTCTGGCAGGAGATGGAGGTAGGAAGATAATGAATATGCTGGCAAGATATATCAGGCTGGTATCTAAGTTCTTCTTACGAGATAACTATATAATTTCGGCAGCGGCTGGTCTCGGTTTCTGCTCTGCACTGGCAGTTACAAACAAGATGGAAAACTCTCTTACCATGGGAGTTGGTGTACTTTTTGTAACATGTGTAAGTTTCTGCCTTGTGTATCCTTTTAAGAAATTAATTATCGCATCCGGTTCACATCATAAAATTACCCTGTTAATGATTATTATATCTATTTTCGTAACAATATTCAGTCTGATAGTCCAGGCCACCATCCCTAGAATAGCGCTCAACATAAAAGCATATATAGATCTGATTACAACAAACTGCATTGTTCTCGCCGTAATTGCCGAAGGACTTACATTTGGATTCTGGGATGCTCAGAAGAAAATATTAAAGGCGTGTCTTGGATACTCTATCGCACTGGTTTTTCTGGCCCTGATGAGAGAACCTCTCGGGTTCGGAACGTTACTGAATTTCCGAATACTCCCGGAAAGTTTTCCCGTTGTCGTATTGATGATAACACCTGTAGGCGGTTTCTTTGCCCTGGCATTATGGCGCTTTATGCTGAGGCCGCTATTTGTCAAGACCGGTGTTGTCTATCAGGAAAACGTACTACAAGAAAAAGAGGAAGCGACAGACGTTGAAACTCCGGTACGGAGAAACAAGTCTGCATTCAAAATATCCAGGACGCTCATAATAATAATCATATTAGGAGTACTTCTCGTAGTAAGCCTTATCACGAATATAAAAGCGGTCACTTCCCTGAACAGTCAATTTCAAATTCTTATTCCGATATTCCTGAGTGCGCTTTTCTTTGACGGCATTGTTCTCAGCAAACTTCTGGGAATATGCCCGCTGCTTAACAAGTCAAGGCAGGTTGACGCTGCGTGGAAGATGGGAGTGGCCGTCGTTATCGTAGTGACGCTGTCCACAAGCCTTAACTGGCTAGTTTACAACAAAGTATTGATAGGTGCCAGCAACTACCTCTCTTCAATTTCTCCGGTTCCCATAAGACTGGAAAAAATATTTTACCTAACGGTCTTTATTGTAACCATTGCAACTTTTGTGCAGATCCTGGGCGTACTCCTCAGACGTTTCGCAATGGATGTATATCAACAGATGGGACAGTTCCTGGAGTTGATTACCGTCAACTGTATAGTCCTCGCCAGTTCCACGTTTACCATACCTTCCGGCTTGTCTTTTATAGCTACAACCGTAACGGCATTCGGTTTCGGCCTACACTGGTTAATGGTATGCGTATGGCTTGCCCTATTGAGACGCCACCGACTATTTGTACCATTTAACACATGGGATGAGGACTCCGTTGCGATACTGCTTCTTGGAATAATGGCGGCAATTTTTACAGGTATAGGTGCAATAGCAATTTTTTGAAAACAGTTATAATATCTAAATCTATCAATTTAGGTCAGCAGCATCGGGTTAGGCTTTTGCACGTACGGCTTTTTATACCCAAACCGTCAGCAGAGACGTAGGGCGAGGCTTTAGCCTTGCCATTTACGTACGAAAGCAAACCTGAAGGATTGCCCTACGTGTTACGCGCAAGAACCTAACCGGGCACTGCTGAATTTAGGTAAAGTTAATTATATTATTGAGTATCAGGACAAAAAATGACTACATCTATAATATTGAGTATTGCTATTATCGTCATAATTATGTTAGCCATGGCAGGGCTCAGCGAACTTACATACCAGTTCTTTGGCAAAGGCAAAAAGCTGAAACTTGGCATACATAGTGATGACGATTTCGAAAAATCGCTAACCATAGAGGGTGGAGACAAATTACTAAATACCCTTCAGAACAAAGGGTACAATATCCCATCAGGCTGCGGTGGAAACGCTACATGCGGCCAATGCAAGATAAAATTATATACCAATATGGGATCATATTCACCAACAGAAACTCCCCTTTTTGATCGTAAGTCACGGGAAGAAACCAGAAGGTTTCTTGAGGAAGGAGTGGGTGACGGGTATACCAGACTATCATGCCAGGTAAGGGTAGACAAAAATATGGACATTTTTCTGCCTAAGTCTACGTTACATGTTAAAAAATATTCAGCCCGTGTAATCAAAAAAACCCAGTTGACATCCGACAAGTATGAGATAAGTTTACGGCCACTTAAAAAGTTTGATTTTAAACCCGGACAGTATATCCAGATTGGTCTACCGGAAGATTATGTTGAACAGCATTACAGGAAGCACGGTGAACAGATAAGCTGTTACTGCAAAGAGGTTGGAAAAGATTATATTCCATTTACCCCAGGTATTGACCTCTATCGCGCTTATTCAATTGCCACGATAAGGCGAGACGTAATAAAGTTGATCACGAGAACTGCACCGATAAACCCACGTGTACCAATTGAAAAAGGTGGAGTCCCCTGCCTTGGCCCAAACTGTACGCAAGAGTACATCCAGGATAAATCAATATGGAACTTATGGGCGGGTGAAAAGGTCAGGTTTACCGGCCCCTACGGCAATTTCTGCCTGAAAAAAGAGAAGCATCAAGCCGTTTTCGTGGCAGGTGGTGCTGGACTTGCACCTATATTAGCACTCCTCAACCAATGGTTCGCAGAAGGACGTAAAGAAAGAGTGTACTTCTTCTTAGGTGAAAGAAGATTTCAGGACATTCCCATGCAGTATATTTTGAAATGGCTCCACTGGCAAACAATACACCATAACTTCAAATTCATACCGGTAATGTCTGGCGGATTCAGGGGCGATGACCCGTCTGAGTTAGATGATATTGATAAAAAATGTTTCTTAGGTTCATCAAAAGAACACCAACGTGATATCATAAAGCACGGTTTGATTGACAAAAGTGGAGAGAAATGGCTTAGTCAGGTTGGTTTTATTGGCCCATTGTTGACCAACTATCTTAAACACAACCCTAAAACAACATTCTATCTATGCGGTCCTGCCCCGATGACTGTAACAGTAATTGATTCGGCAGCCAATACTATTGGCATAAAAAAAGAGAATGTGTTATTCGATGATTTCACCGGTACCCTTACTCCATCTCTTGATCTGATTTATCAGAAACTTATGATAGCAAAAACGTTCAAACAGCTTGGTCTACAACATGCCGACAAAGATATAGAAAAAATGACTACTATTCTGATAATTAAATTGATACTGAAAGATAAGATCGATGAAAGCTATACCTTCTTAGACAAAATTAAAGAAATCCTGGCACAACAGTCAGAAAAGGAACACTGCCTGAATAAATTATTTAAGGAGTACGAATAGAAATATTTGTTGATTTTATTTACCATTCCAATTAACATACTTAACTTGCTAGACGTAAAGGTGTTAGACACGAATTACACTAATTGACACAGATAGAAGCCTAACATATTTCAGCTTGACCAGGTTGTTAAACAAAAACCTGTTACTAACATAGATTTATATACACTAAAGAAGGAGTCTTAAAAATGTTACTTCAAGATAAAACGATACTCATTGCCAATATTTCAGGTAAACGCAGCACTGGTTGGGCAATAGCACAATCTCTTGCGAAACAGGGCGCAAAGATCGCTTATACCTATCAAACTGAAAGGTTTGGAAACGAAGTCAGACAGTTATTCGAGCCACTAGACTCAATAGACCTCGGGGAGTGTGATGTCACTTCTGACGACGATATAGATAACCTTTTTGACCGATTGGGCAATAACGTTGATGCCCTGGACGGATTGGTACATACTCCCGCATTTGCCAAAGAAGATGACCTCTCTAATGGGTTTATCAATACATCTCGTGATGGGTTTAAGCTTGCTCTGGACATAAGCTGTTACTCTTTAATCGCGTTATGCAGGAGCGCATTACCATTGATGGAAGTTCGCGGCGGAGCTATAATAGCGCTTTCATATATCGGTGGAGAAAAAGCTGTTAAAAATTACAATGTAATGGGCGTTGCCAAATCAGCACTTGAATCAAGCATTCGGTATCTAGCAGTTGATTTAGGCCCAAAGAATATTCGCGCCAACGCAATCTCTGCCGGACCGATGAGAACCCTGGCCGCCAGGGGTTTAAAAGATTTCGCGGTTATGTATGAAGGCATGAAAGAAAAGGCGCCTTTAAAACGAAACATAACGACGAAGGAAGTAGGTGATACCGCAACCTTTTTATGCAGTGAATTAGCAAGCGGAATTACCGGAGAAATTATCCACGTTGACGCAGGATACCACGCAGTTGGTGTATAATTTGAAATAAAGGGGATGCAGATTTTCGCAAAACATCACTATGCTGATGAGGCTTGACCTAAATAAAACGATGAAAGTACAAAACAGGTTGAACTAAAAAAGCCTGCTGTTTTGGTCAATCTTCATCCCATGGTTAGGGATTTGCCATCTATATACAAGGTATCAGGACAAAAATCCTGCCCATTTTTCCATTGAATGCTGCCAAGAAATGGCTTAACCGTATTAAAAAGATTTTTATCTTTTAATTCACGAAAAATGCCTTTATCAAGGTAAGGGGTCACATCAAACAATTTTTCTTCCCCGTTGTCAAAAACTATTTTAATTGTATAATCTCGGTTTGGATACACTTCTTTCACTCTTGGGTTCACCATAATACCTCACTTTAAAGGATCAATTTTGAATATTTCCTGGCCGTTTACGGCTAGCTCCCAATCTGCCATCAACTCATCTTTATGAATTTCGATCCATGCTTGAACAAGTCTCTTCTTATTTGACTTAATTTCACCGGCAATTAACTCGCCATCCGGAATTGAAAAAACTCCTTCCTGTTCTTGGTATTTGACATGAACATGTGGCGTATTGTGCCGTTGATTATCAAAAAAATACATGGATACAATAATTCCATAAAATATCGAAATAATTGCCATTTTTCTTCTCATTTTCAAGTTGTATTGAGAGTGGGTACTCCTCTTCCTTTCCCAAGACACGGTCTTTTGAACTGAAGAGGAAAAACACCGCCACAAACATGTTACTTTAGCATCGTAAATTGATACGGTAATTAAATCAACAAAAATCCCAACAAAGAAATGGATTGTACAGTTATATCTTATGCGGAGAAATTATCCACGTTGACGCAGGATACCACGCAGTTGGTGTATAATTTGAAATAAAAGGGACGCAGTTGTGTAAGATGGGACGATTCCTTGTGTTTGCCATTAATATATTATTTATTGGGAGTTACCTAAGTTTATCATACTTACCGGTAGCAATTGCCTGCTGAGTATGTTGGTAACCGATATCAACTAATTTTTCAATGGCAGTAAAATCTAGTAATTTAAACTGTTTAACTGGCGGAGAGAGATAAAAATCTGTTTCAGATATAACCTGTTTGGATTTTTGCGTACTACTCACCAATATTGCGTTGATTAATATTTCAGCAATAGAAGGAGTTTTGATTGTTTTTCTAAAAGGCAATATGCGACTCCAAATGACTTCGGATGAGGAAGGCATTGTATCATGACCTTCCAACCTAATATTGGAAGCACTACTAACATCTGATAGAATCACTTCACCACAATATTGTTGCATGATGTCACCGGGTAAGTTATTAAATAAACTGCCATCAACCAAGAATTGTTGTTCATTTAAGACCGGTTCTAAGATGCCGGGAACTGCTGTACTAGCCCGCAAAATTTTTTCTAACTGTCCATATCGGTGGACAATCATCTCATGTGCTGATAAATTACTGGAAATACAGAAGAAATTCAGCCATAAATCTTCTATTTGAGTATCTCCAAATGCGGCCTTTAGGTTAGCACGCATTTTTCGACTACTGAATAATGAGATGATAGGGAAAGTAAACTTCAAGAACTTAGATTCAATCATTCCTTTGCGATTTGTTTGTAACATTTTTTCAAGCGTCCACTCAGCCGCACATTGAGCGCCAATAAATGCTCCCATGCTTGTGCCTCCTATCATATCAACCGGTATACCAGCTTCTTTGAGTGCCAGGTAAACGCCAAAGTGAGCAAATCCTTTTGCTCCGCCACCACTAAACACTAATCCAACCGCTTGTCCACTGGCAAAACGAACCAACTTTTCAAAATCTTTTTCTGTATCCCAACGAATGTGGTGATGTTCTTTAACATTACGTTGAGACAACCAATGTTGAGTGCCGGTTGGTAATTGTTTGCCATTGGGATGAAGTAAAACTAGTATTTGGCTGGCAGTACTAACTCGGTTTTTATCTGCCAGCAAGCCTTTTTCTATATTACTGAGGACGGGAGACGTATTTGCATCTGCTACTAAAAGAATTTGATCTGCGCGCCGTAAACACCATTTGCTCCATTCACTAGTCTCTAAATCTGTCTCGTAAATGGTAAAACGGTGCCGGCTCTCTTGTTCATCGAGCCAGGTATTCAACCTGATACTATGGGGACTATTTTTAGCCGTTTGTGCAGCCTTGGGTATCTCCATAAGGTTATCTAAGCGTTGGCTATTTAAGTAAAGTATTGTGCCAAAATTAGATAGTCCTTTGGCAATACGTTGACAAAACTCTGTACCACGAACCTTTGAATTGAGAGGAACAATTGCAATATTGGAAATGTTGCCTTTTGGGGAAGTTGAGCGGATGTCCAGTCTTGAACGTTGGACGGCGAGTTTGGCGATCGCCATCATGAGTTGGGGATATTTCTGCGCCAATGTTTCAAAAGCAGTAGCCGATAATTTGACTAAGTCACAATCGCGCAGAGCATGCACATCGGCAGTCCTTTTTTCATCTGCAAATAGAGCCTTTTCACCTACGACTTCACCTTGACTCACTTCCTCTATGATTTGTTGATTGTCAACAGGATCGGCGAACGCCACTTTTAAACGGCCACTGACCAGCACGTACAAACAATTAGCCACATCACCTTGTTTAAACAATGCTTCGCCACTGTGCAAATGTATCCATTCTGCCTGGGATTCTATTGCGTTGAGAATATTTTTGTCAGTTTCTCCAAAATATTTTGGCAAAATGGCCAACAATTGGTTATGGCGTAAACGCTGAGTAATAACGTCTGCCATTCTTTGCAGCAGAACGGGATTTTGGGCAACTATATTTTCAAAGGAGGTTTTAGATAATTTGATTAGTTCAACGTCTGTAACGGCACTTACATTGGCTGTTCGTTTGCCACCGGTGAATAAGTTCATTTCACCCACAATATTGCCGACAGTAATTTCTGCTAAAATGATCCGATTTCCATCAGCTTGATTCAGTGTGGCAACGAGCTTGCCTTGTAATACAATGTAAAGTGCGTCACTTGGATCATTTTGTTGAAACAGGATGGCTTCTTTTACCAATGATATGGTTGTCAATTCTGGCAATAGATTTGTTAATATCTCTTCATTAATGTTCTTAAAAATATCTATACTTTTTAAGTAATTGAATAAGTTAATGTTCTTCATATGTATTTTTCGTTGTCAACCCTCCCCCCTTCCAGTCTCTTCATCCCGATTCTCAATCAACCTCTTAGCACTCTCCGCAAACTGGTGCAGTTTTTGTTTCAGCTCTATGGTAACAAGTCGTTTGAGCTTTCGGTGAAAGAAGAGCAGATCGAGGTAGAAGTCGGCATTGTCAATAATCATCCGCTTCTGCCTGGCGACAAAGGCAAAACATACGCCCAGTTCCAGGATAAAGTTTTCAATCTCTTTTATAATAGCGGCTTCTAAATCCAGTTCAGAGTAGGTATCTTTCAGACCCAGAAAATCCAGAACATAGTGGTCTTTAAATACGAGATCTGGGCAGAGTTTGTTTTCTTCTTCAAGTGTTTTAAGTTCCAGTTTGGCGAGTTCATCCGGTTTTTTACTGATGGCTGTCCGGTCAAAAAGCATGCTATCTATTTTTTGACGCAGAGTGCGGACACTCCATTTTTCAACCCTGCACATTTGCGCGTAAAAGTCACGTTCGAGGTCTGTTTTAAGGTATACTATTTCCTTGAAATGAGACCAACTCAATTGTCTCCACAGTGTAGAGACAATTCGAAAATCGGGAAAAGTATCTGCAAAGTGGAGACAATGCTGCAACTGCTTAGTACTCCAGCCTTGACCGTACTCATCCATCAATTGTCGTGACAGTGTCACGACAATCTGTTTACCATATTCAGCCCGTTTATTCTTTAAAACATCATCATTAATACGCTTACCAATATTCCAGTAAGTTGCTGTCAAACCAATATTTACAGTTTGAGCGACCTTCATCAAGCTCCATCAGCCCCTTACGCACACCGGCAATAAAATCAATTCTCTCTTTGATATCTTCCCATGTTACGTCATTAGGAAGTTCCTTAATTGATTCAATAGCAATTTCTTTTATCTTCATACTTCCTCCTTATTTTCCAGCTTTTCGCTTAATCTATTTCTATGTTTTTCTGTAAAACGGAAAGAGCCAGGTACCACGTTTTTTTTATGTTAGATGGTACTTATCTTGTTAGATAATAGAATATTTTGTTCTACAAATTGTCAACTAAATAATTTTCTTAAAAACTACAAATTCCAATATAACACCACAACTGTAATATTATCCAATTTAGCAACTAAGACAAGACATTATGTATATCAAAAAAACCAAAATCGTTTTAATCTGTGTCCAATTATACTTCATTTCTTCATATCAAAATTTGTATTGTAACGTTTTATCAAACCCTCATCCGCAAAACTGAAATATTTCTCCTCACCGATTATGATATGATCTAATACTTTTATCCTCATAATCCTGCCTGCAAAGACAAGTTCTTCCGTAATCCCTTCGTCTTCGTTACTTGGCCTCGGTTCACCGGATGGATGGTTGTGCGCGAAGATCATGGCTGCTGCTCCAAACTTATTCGCCAGATTGATAATCTCTCTTACATACACATTGCTCATCGTCACCGTACCCTCATGGGCAGTAACAATATCTATTACCTGGTTTTGGCTATTGAGAAATATTACTTTAAAAACCTCTTTTTTCAGATCCCTCATTCTCGGAAAAAGCAGGTCGTATGCTTTCTTCGATGACGAGGCTATACCTTCTATCTTCCTCTCTTCCTCAAGTATCCTTTTTCCCAACTCTACAGATGCTTTTATTTGAGCAATTTTTGCGTGGCTCAAACCTTTAATGCTGTACAAATCTTTTGCATCCAGCTTGTCCAGACCTCTAAGACCCTTCGCCTCTCTGATTATCTGCCTGGCTAAATCAACAGCACTTTTCCCTTTAACTCCAACTCGTAACAGTATTGCAAGTAACTCGGCGTTTGTTAAGGTATGCGCGCCAGATTTTAACAAGCGCTCTCTCGGCCTCTCCTCCTCAGGCCAATTGGTGATTGCATCTTCGTAGACTTTTTCTTTGGACTTCCCTGTCATGATATTTTACTCAGTTTAATTACTAATCCTCATACAAAGACACTTCATGAATGATGGCATTATACTGTTTGTAAGCGGCTTGGAATAATAACCTTGGCGTTCTTAACATCTTGGCGAGATGAAAAAAGAAATTCTCACGCTCACCGGACAAAAGGCACAGAAGACATGGAGTCGCAAAAAACCCGAAGAGAACGAATCCAGAGTTAATGTTTACTATATGTGTCTTTGTGTGATTATTTTTTTGAATGCTATGTCTGGCAAGATAGTTCATCTATTTACTTCCCTGTAAAAATAAACTTGTTTATGAAAGCGCATCCATCATCCGATAGAGTTTATATCTGTGTAATATGAAACTTTATAGTCACGACAACTGTCAGGGTCACAATAGTTGTGTCACTTCTTTTGTCATACAATATTTCTGGGTCAAAATCCATATGTATTTCAGCCCATGCCTAAGCAAGCTTTGTTTGCTTCTAAAGAAACAGCATGAAAGAGATGATAAGATCATGTATTTTTAAAGTCAAGGAAAAAGAGATAGTTACCTGTGAGAGTATTCGAAGTGGTGCAGTGCAAAAGAGGGCCAAAGACCTCCGTTCTTTTTGCCCGTAAAAGAGAGAATGGCCTCTTCTTATTATCGAGAATTTGCGGTATTCTTCAGCATTTCAATAAACGCTTCTATCCTCGTTCGCATAGATCCGCTTAATAGTCCGGGACGATCACAATCAAGTGTTAGTATCGGGACGTCAATATGTTCACGAACAAGTCTATCATATATGTGTCTATGGCAGAAGTTTTGAACATAGTGAATGATGCCATCAATCTTCCTCTTAGCAATCTGTTTTTTTATATCATCAATATGGTAGCGCATTTCATAAGGATATGTATAAGAAGTATACTGATCTATTAATGTATCTGTTTTGTACGGCATACTGAACTGTCTCTGTACTTCGTTAAAAACCACATGTACGCTCAACTCTTCCAGGAAAGAGTAGAGGTTACTACAGATTGGAGGCACACCGATGTATCCTAATCTTATATCATGATCCAGCACTGTACGTTTTTCCGCCTCTTCAAGAAAAGCTAAAGCTTTTGCTTCAAAAAGTCGATAGTCTCCCATTAAATCGCTTGTAGAGACATTCCAGATATGATTTTCTCCACCCGTAACCTTGTTTTCTTCCCACGTCAGACGATCAATTTCGTGTACCGTATTCCTTATATTATCCAATATAAGTTTCATCTGAAATGCCTCATCCAAATTAGTCCCCAAAGCATTAGACAGAAAGTCTAACTGTTCATAAAGTGAATCTCTGTCTCTATTATGAGGATATGAAAATGGAATCGACTCAATACCTTCAGCCTGCAGCACCTCAATTAAAGCATGATTATTACTACAGTCTCCCTGGACAACACCTATAATTTTTTTTATGCCTGTTTTTTTTGTTGCCGAATATATCCCTTTTATCCAGGCACACGTATTTCTGGGCAGCCCTTTAATCTCAGCATAATCTACGAGCGCATCCGAGTCGTCATTACAAATAAAGATATTATTCAAATCGATAGGCACGTAACCCGCAGCATACACAATTTCAATTGGCACTGTTGTAGTTATCCCAATTGCTTTATCAACCGATATACGATATGACATTGGGAACGACATACCAACATTAACTAAATTTGTTGAATCCATATGTGATTTAAGAATTGAAGAATTCAGGAATCGCGGAGCTATCTTTAATTTCTATACCTCTATTTTGTAGCACGTTTTAGTAATTTTATCAAGACTTTGATCATTAAACCAATGCAAGCATGTTGAATAGATTCCATCGTAACATGATCATGAAAAATAGTTGAATATGCAACACAGCCATAGTATATTGAACGTGAAGTTAAAGTTTATTTCATGACAGCAATTGAAAGGCAAACAATGTTTCTTAGATACAAGGACAAAAACTGGGCCTTTACTGATTGTTTCAGTTTTATTATTATGAAAAATTTAGGAATTACGGATGCGCTGACTAAAAATAACCATTTCCTTGAGGCAGGTTTTACTCCACTTCTGAAATAAGGATCCTGGAAAACAGTTGCTAATTTCAGCAGTGTCCGGTTAGGTTTTTGCGAGTACGGTTTTTTATGCCCGATCTGTCTGAAGATACGTAGGGCGAGGCTTTAGCCTTGCGCTTAATGTACGAAAGCAAACCTACCCGCCCGAACGTGCCGGTTGGGTACGGGCGGGAAGGATTGCCCTACGTGCTACAT